>JAVXFE010000127.1:0-5851 GCA_036658075.1 Oscillospiraceae bacterium | reverse complement strand
TATGGTTGCAAAAAGTTTATCCCAATTTGGGAGCAACACAACAAAAATCTAACTCCCACTAGCGGCAAACTCCCAACTCCCAAATGCCCCACCTGCGGATACGAAAACGTGAGACGTATTTCCGATGGAGAAAAACTCGGAAACGCCGTCATGCTTGGGTATCTCGGTAACAAACGCAAAATGCAATTTGAGTGCCTAAACCCCAACTGCCGTTATCGTTGGTAGCAAACAACCCACAATATATTTTCTAAAAAGTCTAGTTCTTTATAAATAATTTTCCTCAAGTATTTAAACTGAAGGCATACACTATCTACTTTGTGTATGTAATTGGACTTTCCCTTAGAGGATGTGAATCCCCAACTCGTTTCAAGCCTCTGAACCTTCCCCATATCAATATGACTTAGGGGCTTGGCTGCTGACCCTATATGTGCTCCGTTGCGAATAGAGAAGCATAGCACTTAGGCTTTCGCCGTATGCCCGATATTATATTTTCACATCATTACTGACGCTGTTTCCAGAACTGTCAAGCCCGCCTTTTCAAGCCACTTTGTAGTCATAATATCTTTCATATATTTCCCAGCAATTTACGAGTTTTATAAACCCTACCGTTGAAACTTTATTCTCCGGTATGGAGGGCAAAATTCTACCCAAACCTATTTTTTGCAGAAGTGCAATTGCGCCAACAAGTAAACCTATCTTAGCAATTATTCCGTCACCCATCCCAAGGATTGTACTGAGGAAATTGATAATTCCTGCTCCAAAGTTGAATGTTCCGGAAACAATATCACTACTCAATATCGCTGAAGATAAACCCTCGAAGGACGCCTTAACTCTATCTATAGAAGCTTCAACACCCTTAAGATACGAGTTTTCGTATTTATCAAGAGCAGTTCCGGCGGAATCGGTAGCAACTCCGGCGTATTCCATAGCTTCGCCAAAGTGTTCCATGAGAACAAGGAATTTTTCCTGCTGTCTTGTTCCCGCAAAAGCCACGGCTATTGCTCTTTGCTGCACGGTTCCGTAGTTATCCCAATCTCCCGCGACATCATTCAAAACATCATCGAAGTCTCTGAATTCGCTGTTAGAATCCCGCAACTGGATGCCGACTGCCGACAGCGCCGTTTCTACATTACTAAGGGACTCTCCCGTCTCTGGGTCAATCAAATTTTTTTGCTTGATATTGCCCATCCGCGCGAACAGGGTTTTATAGAATACTCCGACCTCTTCTGCGGAAGCCTGCGTTGTCTCGCCAACTGCCGCGATATATCCTACTAGGGTATTCATATCCACACCGGCAAGCCTTGCACTCGTTGCTGTTTTTGCCATTGCCGTTGCGATATCTCCGGCGCTTATAGCCGCCCTCATATCGACTGAGACGAGTTTATCGACTATACCTGTAGTTTCTTCGGCAGAGACTCCGTAGCCGCGCATAGCGCTGGTTAGCGCTGTTGTGGCTTCTGCTGATTCGATTTGACCAAGCTTGGATAACATCATGCTGTTTTTAATCATGACGTTCGCTTGTTCAATTGAAAATCCCTGACGCAACCAACCATCTGCGGCTTTGGCAACCTCAACAGTTGTGGCTCCGAGCTGCATTCCCATTTTGCTGTATGTTTCTACCAGTTCCTGTGTTTGTTCCCTAGTAAATCCTGTAGCAATTTGGAGGTCTACAACTGCTTTGTCAACCTCTTTAATATTTATATATAGCTTTTGAAGAGTTTCCTGTAAAATATGTACACCGACAAGAGCAATAGCGGTTGATATGTGTGCGCCAAATAAATTCTTTAACTTTTGACCTAGTGTTTCAACCTGCAATCCTGCTTCACGAGTTTTTCTTTGTAAATCTGTTAACTCTTTTCTGGCTGATTGTGTAAACTCGTAATCTGGGTCTTTCGCCATCTTGCCTATGAAGGAATTCCATTCGCTTTCAATGCCAATGTTCTTTTTTATACTATCTGAATATTTTTCGTAATAATTCCTTGATTGGTCTAAAATATGGTTATATTGAACTTGTTGGTTTGCAGACTTCGAGCGCGCTAAAGCTCCGGATTTTATAGCATCGGTTTCTTGCTTTATTTCTTTTTCGAACCCATGCCACTCGGCGTCATTTGCGTTTAGTTCATTTCCAAACCCGTTCCACTCGGCGTCATTTGCTTGCTCGATTTGCTTTTCAAGCTTTGCCCATTCGGCATTATTAGCAACAATCTCTTTTTTATCCGCGCTGAGATTATTTTTTAAATTGCCCCACTCGACATTGTTTACCGCAATCATTTGGTCTTCGAGAGCTTTCCACTCAGCGTTGTTTGATTTCAGCTCTTGATTCATCCGCCGCCATTCATCGTTATTTGCTGCGGTCTCAAGAGCTTTCCATTCTGCGTTGTTCGCTTTTAGTTCTCGGTTCATCTGTTGCTGTGTATTGTTATTTTTAGGAGCTTGGGGGACTCCTGTATTTGCCGTTGGTACCGGCGCACCCAAAAAACTACTCGCCTTTTGAATATCTAGCACTTGTTTTTGGATATCTTTGAGCTTAGAGTCTAAATCTGACATGTCAAACGAAAACTTTATTTTACTTATTCCTCGTTTTTCGATTTGCCCGACTATACTCTGAATACTTCGTAATATCTCGGCTCCTGAGCCTTGGTCTACGCTTCCTCCGCCGAGGACTCCAAATTTTATCCGTGCGACTTCATCTGCCATTTAATCACCACTTCTCCCCGATGAAAATAAACGAGCGATGAAGTTCGCTCGTTTATTTTCTGTATTTTGTTCCAAGTTCTGCCTCGGCGTCATTCGCAATAGATGCGTTAAAGGCATCAATAGCCCGTTGAAGAAACCCGTCCGGAAGACGGAAATTTTTACTATAAATAGACTTCCCGTGCCATTCTCCGCGCAAAGACTTTCTTGCCTTATATCCCGTGGTGAACAAAAGAACGATATCGTCTACGCCATCAGGATATCCTTCTTTCCATAGAGAGTTTCTTTGAATGGAATCGGGGGTTAAAGTTACTAAGATTTCGTATTCCCCATCAGTGGTTTCCTTTGGGAATGAAACGTTTATACCTTCTTTTACGAAGGACGGAATAACCCCGGATATTTCGGTATACAAAATATCTTTCAACTTATTACCCAAGTCATTCATTTCTCTTGCAGACAGGATATTGGTTCCCGCTGAGGATATTTTGCCATTGAAAACATCCTGTCTATAGTGTTTAACTAACGCTTGTCCCGCCGGGGTTTTTATATAACTGCTCAACAATTTGTTGATATATCCTTCAGATATCATGCGCGTCACAACCTAACTTAAAATGAAGCGAATGGCGTCTTATCCATTCTTCTTATTTTTTTCTTGAAAATTCAGTACGCTTGATACAATCTCACTTTCATCTTTTGAAGCCGCTTGCTTTAACGCACCAAACAGCTCTTTGATGTCAATTCCATCAAACCCCTTCTTAGCCGCTACGTCCAAAGTATCAACAAAATTCGATATCTTAGAAGACAATAGGGTCAAAGAAACGAGGAGATTATCAGCTTTTGATTTATTGAGATGAACATTTTTCCGGTATTCAATAAGCTCCCTAGCGCTCTCTTTGACCTCAGCTTCGTCGATAATTCCATCCAACTCGTCCATAATCCCGGAACCTTCGATAAGACTGTACGAATTGATAAAATCAATGACATCTTTTCCGTTCTCTGAAATCATAGGAAGTTCGGCATCTGTAAAGAAAGCTACGCAAGCCACTTTAAAAGCGGGTTCAAATAAATATGGCGCATATGCACCGTCGTTAAACACTGAATCTGTAATGCTGTCTATCATAGACGCATAGTCGATTAGGCTGGGCTTGCGTACCGTGTACGCTTTGCCATTAAAAGTTTTAATTTTATTTTTTGTCATATAATAATTATTTCTCCTTATAATTGATTAGTTTCCAGCTTTGCTTTTTTCTTATTTTCTTTTCTCTTTTGCTCTGCTTTTTCGTAGCTGACCCAACCGCCGCAACCTACGTTATAGACTATCCATTTATAGTCGTAGTCCGGGTACAAAAACCAAAACATTTTGCGTTTAAGTTTGGCAACTGAATCCGGCATCCCTTTAGTGTCAATTATTTCTAGGTGATTATCAGGATGCGTCAATACAAAGTCGGCAACATATTTTATTGGTTGAATTGATTTTCCGTTATATATAAATTTTGGTTGCAGAATATATGGTACTTGTAGCTCATAATTTATAATTTCTCCGCTTTCCATTTTAGGCAAAACCACATCACGAAAGAATCTCATTTCCAATCTCGAATCAAATACGATACCGTTTAAAGTACGTTTCTCTATATCTTTGCTTACATTAAATTTTGTTTTATCCAAATTTCCTCCATAATTAAAAAAATAAGGCGACGAAATTTCGTCGCCTTATTTCGTATATTGACATTTGAAAGGTTATACTGCGTCCTCAATCATAATCATATCAATAATATTGTTCTGTCCATCCGCCAAAAGGTCACAGGTAATTGTCAGAGTGACAGGGTCTCCCGTGGAGCTGTTGTTTATAGTGATATTGTTCTGAGGCTGGCACTTATAAGCAATCATCTTGTAAGGTACAACTTCGTCGTCCTCGGTGACGTTAAAGGTCTCCATGTAGACTTTGTACACCTTAGCAAAAGTAGTAGATTTGATATTCAACTTTTTGACGCCGGTTGCAATAGCCTCCATGTAGTAAACAACATAAGTATCAGCTTTTGGGGTAGTCAAAGTGACAGTGGTGCCGGAGACAGTGGAGGGCACAGGAACGCCGCAATCATCACTTTTGAGGAAAACGTTCACGGGTGCTCCGACAACGGGGGTTTTGAGCAGAGTAATCGTGGGTGCCACAGAGGTGGTAACTACTTCCTCACGCTTGATAAACTCTGCTGTGCTTTCAATTTTTGCACCGGAAATTATGCTCCAAAGCTTGAAAGGTTGAATCTGTGTCTCAATCTTAAGCGTACCGCCACGCTCTCCGTTAAAGCCAATACGTTTAGGGTGTTTCTGTCCGCCGAAAGCGTAAGCTGTTTCACCGGTAAGCTCTGTGGTTGTTACGTTGGCATAATCGATATTTAGAACAGGTACTTTAGTCTTGTAGTCCTCAAAAATGAGGTCGCAAACTTCGCGGTTTGCCATGTTGGGATTAGTGCTCATAATAAATCTCCTTTATTTGTTTGAATTAATGTCTCGATACCAAACAGAAAAATCAAAATCATCTTTTCCGTAGGCAGCCCATCTTGAGCTAATAACATCCATATGGATTTTCGAATTTAGCCTAAAAAATTGGTCGTACAGTTGATAAACCGTAAGCGACCAAATATTATTTAAATTGTAGCTACTGTGATGAGCGGCGACCGCACATATCAAGTTAGGAAGGCTCATGTTGTCGTCTTTATTTTTAGTTTTTAATGCTTTCTTTTTACCTTTGGCAATCTTGTTGAAAATCTCTTTTGCTTTGGAATTTCGAAATTTTTTTGGGCGGATATCTTGATTCATAAGATAATTGAGACGCATAATCCATTCTTGGATATCTTCGTAATTTTCTTTATCAATAAACCCAATGATTTTTCCTTCATCGTTAAGCACGTTAAATCCGTAATTAAGATAATCAAATTCCAATTTTTCGACAGTAAAAAACCAAAGGCACTCAAATAGAATGTCTCTGGTATTAGGCGAATTTATTAGGAAATCAAAAACGTTGCATCTTGACTTTGTATCTTCATCAAGTTTGTCAAAAGCTTCGCTGGTATTTGATATTTGCAAATACTTTTCTAAATCCATAGCTAAAATATTGATATAACTGTTGTATCTGGCATACCCCAAATCACGGATAGAG
>JAVXFE010000126.1:0-5872 GCA_036658075.1 Oscillospiraceae bacterium | reverse complement strand
TTATTAATAAAACCTATTGCAAAAAAAGATAATGATAAAATTGAGCTACTTCCAAAGCCTGTTTTTGCGATTGGAGCGATATTGGCACTTGCTCTTCTTTTAGTAAGTCAATTGTCAACGGTAATATCTAAGGCTTTGCCGTCGGTTGTGGTTTTTCCAATCGTAAACGGCGGAGGGTTAATTATAGTAACGCTTGTTGCGGCAATATTCTTTAAAGAAAAGCTAACGGTAAAAAGTTTAATTGGACTTGTGCTTGGAATTGTTTCATTAATAATAATAAATAGCTTTTAGAATTAAAAACGTCAAAAACCGCCATTCCGTAAAGGAAATGGCGGTTTTGTGTTGGTCAATGTAATTTAAAATGTTTCAATGAGAGCATAATTACCACGTTTTCTCTTGTAAACAATGTTTGGTTCCATGGTTTCTGGATTAGTGAATATAAAGAAATCGTGACCCAACATGTTCATTTGAAGAATCGCCTCTTCAACCATCATAGGCTTAGCGGACAAACGTTTTGTCTTAATAATCTTAAATTCTTCCGCTTCATCTTCAACGGCAGTGCCGGCAATATCAACGTTATAATTTTCAAAATCAGCTTCACGCAAACGCTTGGTTAATTTTGTCTTATTCTTTCTAATTTGGCGGTCGATGCTAGATAAGCAGTCATCAACAGCCACAAGCAGGTCACGACTGGCTGACTCCGCTCTAATAATAAATCCCTTGTATGGGAATGTAATTTCAACAATCATTTCACCCTTGAGTTCCGTAACATTGATTTTGCATTCAACAGAATCATCATCAAAAAACTTGTCGAGCTTGTCAACCTTGTTAAGCACCTTTTCTTTACTCGAATCTGCTAGGTCGATTTTCTTGCATAAAATGTTGTAAGTCATAATCTTACCTCCGTCTCTACTGAGTATTGTTGTAAAACATTAACTAAACAATATAGTTGCCTATACGTTTAATATGTTTATATTATACAACATATAAAACAAAAAAGCAAGAGGTTTTTATTAATATTTTGTAAATGTTTTATATATAAATTAAGATAAATATTTAACTAAATATCTTCGAAAATACCGATTTGAGATATGCCTTTATCGCTATCTCGAATAACTGAACCTGCCGCCGGGATATTTTTAGTCTTAAAACGACTAAGATTCTCGATTTTCGACTCTTCTAAAACACATGCATCTGTCATTGTGCTTGCCTTTTTACTCATTAAAACATTTACGCCTTGTGTTGTTCTTGTAGCTTTTAGTGGGATTTTATCCGTGTTTACAATAAGCCCTTTCCCATTACTGCTAGTGAAAAACAAGTCAATGTCATCGGTGATATAGAACATTTTTACCAGAGGCGATTTTGTTGCAAAACCACCGGATAACTTTTTGCGGTTTGATTTTGTAGCATATGAGGCAAGCGGAACTTTTGAAACCTTTCCATTTTCAAAGCAGAATATAATATTCCCTGCAAAATCATCAGTAGAAATCATACCGACAATATCTTCTTTGTCGGTCATTTCAACCAAGTTAGGAATGTATTCGCCAAGCTGACTCGCCTTTCCATCGGGGATATCGTACGCTTTCATTTTATACACATCTCCACCACTGGCGAAGAATAAAATTTCACTTGTGTTATTCGCTTCTACTTCTTGAATTAATGAATCGTCATCTTTAAGGCGTTGTTCACCACTTGAACGGAGTGAGACGAGTGAAATCTTTTTAAAGTAATTATGCGCAGTTCTAAAAAGTTTTACAGGATAATCGTCAATAACTTCTTCAAAATTAGCCTCGATAACCGTGTCGCCTGAAACAATAGAAGTCATCCGCTCTTTTCCATATTTTTTTGCCACATCTTTTAGCTGTTTTTCAATGATTTTATTCACTTTTGCGGGACTGCCAAGGATTTCTTTAAGTGCAATAATTTCAGCCTTTAGCTGATTAATTTCTGCGGTGCGTTTTAAAATGTAATCCTGATTTAAATTTCGAAGTTTGATTTCGGCTACAAAATCCGCTTGGATTTCGGTTATTCCAAAACCAGTCATAAGGTTTGGCACAACTTTTGAATCATCTTTGGTTTCACGGACAATTCGAATCGCCTTGTCAATGTCAAGTAATATGAGTTCAAGTCCCTCTAAAAGGTGAAGCTTGTCACTCTTTTTTTGAATATCAAAAGCGGTAGAACGCTTAATGCAACTTCGTCTAAAGCGTAACCATTCACAGATTATGTCATTTACGCCAAGAACCATAGGCGAGCCTTCTATTAAAATATTAAAGTTGCAACCGAAAGAATCTTGAAGTGGCGTCATTTTAAAGAGGCGAGCCATAAGCATTTCGGGGTCGGTTCCACGTTTTAAATCAATAGTAAGTTTCAGACCCTTTAAGTCAGTTTCGTCACGAAGGTCGGAAATCTCTTTTATTTTTCCGGCTTTAACTAAATCAACCACCTTTTCAATAATGGCTTCAATTGTGGTTGTATATGGTATTTCTGTTATATCAATGCAGTTATTTTTTTTGTCATATTTATATTTTGACCTAACTTTTATTGAACCACGACCTGTACGATAAATTTCCTGCATTTCTTCCTTATTATATATGAGTTCACCGCCTGTTGGAAAATCAGGAGCCTTTAATATGTCGGAAATATCAGCTTCGGGTTCACGCAATAATTTTATGGTGGACTCACAGAGTTCAATCAAGTTAAAACTGCAAATATTAGATGCCATACCAACAGCGATACCTTGATTTGAGTTTGCCAAAATGTTTGGAAAAGTTGTGGGGAGAAGGGTTGGTTCTTTTGTTGAGCCATCATAATTATCCACAAAATCTATGGTGTTTTTGTCCATATCCTGGAAAACTTCAGTGCAGATTTTTGAAAGCTTTACTTCTGTATATCTTGAAGCTGCATACGCCATATCTCGTGAATACTGACGTCCAAAGTTACCCTTTGAATCGACCAAAGGCAGTAACAGAGCCATGTTGTCAGTAGTAAGACGAACCATGGTTTCGTATATTGCCGCATCGCCATGCGGATTTAGTCTCATGGTTTGTCCAACCACGTTTGCAGATTTTGTTCTGTTTCCGGTAAGCAAGCCCATTTTGTACATGGTATATAAAAGCTTTCGATGAGACGGCTTAAAGCCATCAATTTCAGGGATTGCCCGTGAGACGATAACGCTCATTGCATATGGCATGTAATTTTGTTCCAGAGTATCTGTGATTTGTTGTTGTTCTATAATAGGTTTCTTTGCCATTTTTACCTCCAAATGACGGTATTTTGTAGAAATTTTTAAAGATACAAAGCTTAAATTTTATGAGATATCTGTCATATCCATAAAAAGATGTCCGCATGTGGCAATGTGTTCTTTTCGCCCAGCAAGATTGTCGCCTAATAATAAGTCGAACATTTCTTGCGTTTCAACCATGTCATCAGGCATAACCTTTATAAGTCGCCGAGTTTCGGGGTTCATGGTGGTTTCCCACATCATGTCAGGCTGGTTTTCACCGAGTCCTTTGCTCCGTTGGATTGTATATTTTTGACCTTCAAGTTTAGCTAAAATTTTCGTCTTTTCGGGTTCAGTATACGCAAAATGAATTTTGTTTTTAACTGATATTTCGTACAATGGAGATTCTGCGATATAGACGTAGCCACGTTCGATTAAAGTAGGGGTTAAGCGGTATATCATGGTTAATATAAGCGTTCGAATTTGATAACCGTCAACGTCGGCATCTGTACAAATTATAACCTTGTGCCAACGCAAATTTTCAAGGTCAAATGAATTTAGTTCTTTATTATGTTTGGATTTTATTTCAATCCCACAGCCTAAAACTTTCAAAAGGTCAACAATTATGTCGCTTTTGAAGATTTTATCATAGTCCGCTTTAAGGCAGTTAAGGATTTTACCACGAAGCGGAATAATAGCCTGAAACTCACTGTCACGTCCAAGCTTACACGCACCAAGAGCCGAATCACCCTCCACGATATAAACTTCACGCTTTGAAATATCCTTTGAGCGACAATCGACAAACTTCTTAACTCGATTGGTAACATCAAGAGAACCGCCGAGCTTTTTCTTAACATTTATGCGTGTTTTTTCGGCAGTTTCACGGCTTCGTTTGTTAACCAAGACTTGGTCACAAATCTTATCGGCGTCCATTTTGTTTTCGATAAAATATATTCCGAGTTGTTCACGCAAGAAGTCGGTCATTGCATCTTGTATAAACTTGTTGGTAATCGACTTTTTAGTTTGATTTTCATAGCTTGTCATGGTTGAAAGAGAGTTGCTAACCAAAATAAGGCTGTCCTGAACGTCCATAAATTGGATTTTACCTTCACCTTTTGTATACTTATTATTTTGTTTTATGTATTGGTCGATTGCATAAATAAAGGCGTTTTTCACCGCTTTATCAGGCGAACCGCCATATTCAAGAAAACTTGAATTATGATAATATTCGAGATAATTAATTTCATTATTAAAGCAAAAAGCGAAGTTCATTTTTACTTTATAATCAGGAAGGTCTTCTCGGTCTCGACCCTTGCGTTCAGCTTCAATATAATGGATAGAGGTGTTTTCTTTCCCTTCAGAGAGTTCACTTACATAATCGACAATTCCGTTTTCATAATAATATTCATATTCTTCAAACTCGTTCTTTTCAACTTCATTTTTAAGGACGAACTTTATACCGGAATTAACAACAGCTTGACGCTTTAGAATACTTTGGAAAAATTCAAGAGGGATATTTATAACTGTAAAAACGTCCAGGTCAGGCTTCCAACGAATTTTTGTACCCGTATGTCTATGGCGAAAATCCGTTTTCTTTAAGCCACCGATATTTTTACCTTTTTCGAAATGAAGTTCAAACTTTTCATTGTCCCGCAAAACTTCAACGTCCATATATTCAGAACTATATTGTGTTGCACATGAGCCAAGCCCGTTAAGCCCAAGGCTGTATTCATAATCGCCACCGGAATTATTTTTATATTTACCACCGGCATAAAGTTCACAAAACACAAGTTCCCAGTTAAACTTTTTCTCACGTTCATTATAATCAACAGGCACACCACGTCCAAAATCTTCAATCTCAATAGATTTGTCGAGAAATCTGGTTATGTTGATAATATTTCCATAACCTTCACGAGCTTCATCGATTGAGTTTGAGAGTATTTCGAACATAGAATGTTCGCACCCTTCAATTCCGTCCGAGCCAAAGATAACGGCGGGGCGTTTTCTAACCCTATCTGCACCTTTTAAGGCGGTGATGCTATCGTTATTATATGTGCTTGTAGCCATTAAAATCCTCCATAATACTCAAATAAATTCTTTAATATGTACATTTTAGCACACAAAATCAACATTGTAAAGGGCAAAAATGAACAAGTATTAAATTGTACAAATCAGCCATTATCTCTATATTGTGGCATTGATACAAAAGACGGCACTCTATGGCACTCAAAATGCTTTATAATAGAGAATGAGGGGAGGAAGTGACACTTTCGCAATAAATTCATACTATAATATTGCGAGCAATGGATAAAAATTTAAGAAAGAGGAGGGAATTTATGAAAATATTATTAATCGCCGGACATGGCGATGGCGACAGCGGAGCTTGTGGCTTTGGCTACCGTGAGGCGGATTTAACCCGTGAGGTTGTGCGAAATGTTAAAGTTGAATTATGTAAATATACAGAGGTTGAAATTGCGGACACGAATCGGGACATGTTTAAATATCTAAAAAGTAACAGCTATAATTTTACGCCGTACGATTATGTTTTAGAAGTTCATTTTAACGCTGGAGTATCTGACATTGGCGGAAATGGAGCTACCACAGGTACGGAAATTTTCGTCAACACAAGCGAAAGCGGAACAACGGTAG
>JAVXFE010000125.1:0-5899 GCA_036658075.1 Oscillospiraceae bacterium | reverse complement strand
TGTAGTTTGCAATAAAAGCTGGTGCAATGCTAACATAAACTTCATGACCAGAGGCTATTAGGTCTTTTGCCTTATGAACGTCATTTCGAATTTGCTTTGCATTTTGTGGACAATGAACAAACCACCTTCCACATAAAAGACATTCATCTTTAATTATCTGTGCTTGATTATCCTCCATTTTTATAGCTTTAATTGGACAATATCGAATGCATTTATAACAATTTTTGCAGTTTGCCTTTTTAAGTTGCAGACAACTATTCATAATTGTTCACGCCTTTCGTAATAATGTAGGAAGTGGCACTATTGATAATGTAGGAAGTGGCACGATAAATTTAGTCAGCAGGCAGGGCCTTCATAACATATTTATCGAATATGTCATGAAAGTTTTCAGTATTAACGCCGCATACAATTTCATCGCCAACTTTAATGCTTACACCATCCGTACATTTTCCAAGACAAAAAGCGGCGGCAAGGTTGACCTTTTCATCAAGCTTTCGATTTTCTATGTTTTCTTTCATAAGATTTATAATGTCATATGAACCTCTTAAATGACAGGAACTACCAACACACACACTAACATTTAACATTTATTTAATCCCCCTTATAACATTTTAAAGTTTAATTTTAATCTAGTCTAGTATATAATATTTGTCGCAATATGTCAATCAGATTTCCCGATATTCCCACAAATATTATTGGAAAATTTTAATATCTTTTTAATATGCATAGTAAAATAGTTTTGTTTAAGTAATAAGGACGAGAAAATAAGTAATATTAAAATAAAAGCCTTGAAAAAACTAAGAAAGTCGTGTATAATGTTTTTATGAAATTTTGTTTGGAGGATTTTAAATGAACTTTGAAATTATATCTGTTGGAACTGAATTGTTATTAGGGCAAATCGTAAATACAAATGCACAATATTTAAGTCGTGCGCTTAGCGAGCTTGGCTTTAATGTGTTTTATACAACTGTAGTTGGTGATAATCCTCAAAGGCTTCATGATGCTTTGGAAATTGCGTCAAGGCGTGCTGATGCGGTAATTACTACAGGTGGTTTAGGTCCTACAGGTGATGACCTTACCAAAGAAACTATTGCTGGATTTTGCGGACTTAAATGTGTTATGCATGAAGAAAGTTATCAAAGGCTACTTGAAAGATTTAAAAAATCAAATAGCTATATGGCACAAAATAATCTTAAACAGGCTGAAATGCCCGAAGGGTGCATTGTGCTTAAAAATGATAATGGCACGGCACCTGGTGCAATAATTGAAGGAGAAAATACTATTTTTATTATGCTCCCGGGACCACCTAGTGAAATGAAAGCTCTTTTTGAGGCAGAAGTTTTACCGTATCTTGAACAAAAAGCAGAAGCTGTTATCTTTTCACGGTCTCTTAGGGTTTTTGGACTTGGAGAATCTGCCATTGAAGAAAAGCTTGCGGAATTGATGGCAACGTATAGCAACCCAACTCTTGCACCGTATGCTAAAATCGGAGAAGTTGAACTTAGGCTTACCGCAAAGGCAGCAAATATTCAAGAAGCAGAAGAAATGATTAAACCGCTTGAAAAAAGTATAAGAGAAAATCTAGGCGACATGGTTTATGGCGTTGGAGATAATGTAAGCATGCAAGAAGTTGTAGTTGAAATTTTAAGAGAAAAAAACCTTAAATTAACTACTGCCGAAAGTTGTACAGGGGGACTTGTTGCACAAAATATTACCAGCATTCCCGGGGCGTCTGAATGTTTTGAATGTGGCTTTGTCACATACTCAAATAAAAAGAAAACAGAACTTCTTGACGTCAAAGCTGAAATCTTAGAAAAATTTGGTGCCGTGTCTGAAGAAACTGCACTTGAGATGTGTTATGGTGCAAAATGTGCGGCGGGTGCGGATATTGCGGTTTCTATTACTGGAATTGCTGGACCTGATGGCGGAAGCCTTGAAAAACCTGTAGGACTTGTATATATTGGAATATGTACAAATGAAATACACAAAGCGTATAAATTCAATTTTGCAGGAAACCGAAACGTCGTACGAGCTAGAACGAATTTATATGCTCTTGACTTGGTTAGGCGAACTGCTCTTGGAATTATAGACAATAAAGTAAATTATATTTGGTAAATTATATTTGATAAATTTGTATAACAAAGGAGAAGAGATGAAAAATAAAAGAATTATATCTATTGTTTTAGTTACGATTTTAACGATTTTATTTATTATGCCGACAACTTTTGCGGCAGGTATTTCGAGTGATGTTTGGAATAGCATTGATAACTTTAATAATGCAAAAAAACAATCAAATGATGATGATATCATAAAGTACGGAAAAGAGGTTTTTGCGGGGCTTGAAAACGCCGAACAGACCACATTGGTAAAGGAAATTTTATCTTCACGATATTATGAAGTTGCCGATGCGTATGATAGACGTGATGATTTTGCAACTGCTGCATATTATTACCAAAAATACATTCCATATGGTGAGTTTATGGGCTGGAAAGATGGAGTTAGAATTGCAAAATCTAAAATTTTACAATATACAGAAACGGCACAAATGTTTACAGAAACGAATGTTCCACAAGTTTATCATGGTTCTAAAAATGAACCACAAATGGGCGTTTTATACGGAGAAGTCTCTGAACAAACAAAACCTAATGAATCTGTAATTTTGCTATATGTTGATTATGGTAATCCATTAAATGGTTGGGATAAACATATCCTTGATACAGCGAGAAGTCGAAATGTGGCGGTTGAAATTGCGTGGAATATTCAAGAAGAAGGTTTAGGACTTGCAAAAATTCCTGACCAGACAAAATTAATAACCGACTTTTTAGAAGAGCTAAATGAGTATTCTGACGTTCCGATGTTTCTTAGAATTGGTGCAGAAATGAATATTTGGGAAGATAAAGCTAATCCGAAAGAATTCATTACCGCATTCAGGCATATTGCAAATTTGGTTAGAGAAAAAACGGATCATATTGCGACAGTTTGGTCAGTATCTCATGCATCTGAGTGGAATACAAATATGGAAGATTTTTACCCAGGCGATGAATATGTGGATTGGATTGGAATATCTGCTTATATGGTTAAACATTTTCAAGGTAAGGAATGGAAGAAGAGTGAGCGACACAACGAAGTCACTTATTCGGCAGGTGATGCAGCAGACCCTATAATGGTAATAAATGAAGTTATGACAAAGTTCGGAGACCGAAAGCCTGTTATGCTTGCAGAGTGTGGGAGTGCCAGATACACTACATCTTTAAAAGAGGATAGTACAAATTGGGCTGTTACAAATATGGAACGCATGTATACGTATGTCCCAATGGTATATCCACAGGTTAAGCTTATTGCATACTTTAACACGTATTTTGAGGGTGAAACTTCTGATTATAAAATCGAAGGTCATCCAAAGATGCAAGATACATACAATAAACTGATAGAGCAACCGCATTTTATTCAAAATTCTTTTAATAATTCAGCACAGCTAACATACAAACCGGTTAAAGATGGTTTAGAAGTTGAAAACGGAAGTTTACCTATATATACGTACCCGCATGTTTATGGAGATGCAGAACCTTCGGTTAATTATTATATTGATGGCAATTTTGCAGGTACTTCTAATAAATTACCGTATAAGCAATGGCTGGACTTTTCGCAATATTCAGTAGGAACACATAAAGTTAAATCCGTTGTGTATTCACATGGAATAGAGGTTGCCTCTACTGAAGCTAACGTTTCAAAAAAGAGAAGTATAAATGTCAAGATTAATGACGAAGTTCTTAAAACTTCCGTGACGCCGGTAATGGAAAACGACCGTATATTGGTTCCAATGCGTGACATTTTTGAGGCTTTAGGAGCGGAAGTTACTTGGGACGACGGTACACGCACTGCAACAGGAATAAAAGATGATATCCAAGTTTCTATTACAATTAATGAAAATACCTTGGTTAAAAATGGCGAAAAGATAGAACTATCTGTTTCATCAAAGCTAATAAACGAAAAAACTATGGTTCCTATTCGTGCCATAAGTGAGGCTTTTGAAGCAACTGTAACTTGGAATGATGAAACAAGTACAGTATCAATCAATATCTAGTTAAACTTAAAAATAAAAGCAAAAGATTGGAAAAGATATGAGATATATTTTACCTAAAAAAGTTATAAAAGAACAAAGTGTAAGTAATTCAGAAGTTCTGTTAAAAAGCACATTGAATCAGGCGACTCTTTCTTCAAATGAAGTTTGTACAATAAAAAAAGGTGGCTATATCATATTAGATTTTGGAAAAGAGATTCATGGCGGACTTGATATAACGGTTCAGATGACAGGCGATGATAGTGGAAAAATGCATGTTACTTTTGGCGAAAGTGTATCAGAGTCTATGAGTACAATTGGCTTTAAAAACGCTACTAATAATCATGCTATTCGAGATATGATTGTTGATGTTCCATTCATGAGCAACTTTAATATAGGAAAAACGGGATTTAGATTTGTTAAAATCGAAGTCTTAAATTCAGAAATTCAATTTCGGACAATTTTAGCTGATTTTATGGTTAAAGATATTGAATATAAAGGTAGCTTTAAATGCAGTGATGAATTAATTAACGATATATGGAATACAGGTGCATACACTGTTTATCTCAACATGCATGATTATCTTTGGGACGGAATTAAGCGTGACCGCCTTGTTTGGGTGGGTGATATGCACCCGGAAGTTTCAATTATTTCAGCTGTTTTTGGGTATGATGATTGTGTGCCTAAAAGCTTGGATTTGATAAAATCAGAGACGCTTCCGAGTGATTGGATAAACGGAATACCTGCCTATTCAATGTGGTGGATAAAAATTCAACGTGATTGGTATTACCAGAACGGAGATTTTGAATATTTAAAAGAGCAAGAAGAATATCTACTCGCCACACTTGAACATATTATCAAAAATATAAACGATGATGGAACAAATAATATCGATTATAAATTTGTAGATTGGTGTAGCAACGAAACGCCCGCAGCGGAAGCGGGATTACATGCTATGTTTAAAATAGCTTTAATCGCTGGTGCGGAAATATGTGAAATATTAGGAAATAACAATTTTGCAAATGTTTGCAAATCAAAGCTTAAAGCCCTAGATAATTACTCACCAGACAATTTTAATAATAAGCAAATAGCAGGGCTTGAAATTTTTGCAGATTCTCGAGCTTTAGAAAAAAATATGAAAAATGTATTAAAACCTAAACCGTTAGAAGGACTTTCAACATTTTTAGGATTTTATGTGTTAAAAGCCTATGGTGAGGCAAAAGATATTTCCGGAGCTTTAGAAATTTTGCGTGGTTACTGGGGTGGCATGCTCGAAATGGGTGCTACTACGTTTTGGGAAGATTTTGATATCAACTGGATGGAAAACGCTTATAAAATTGATGAACTTCCAAAAGATGGTATGAACGATGTTCATGGCGACAATGGTCGTTTTTGTTATGAAGGTTTTAGGCACAGCCTTTGTCATGGTTGGGCAGGTGGACCTACTGCATTTTTAAGCCAGTATGTGTTAGGTGTGCATGTGTTAGCACCTGGATGCAAAAAGATAATGATAACGCCGAATATTGGCGATTTAAAGTGGGCAGAGGGTTCGTATCCAACCCCATACGGAAACATAAATATATCCCATAAATTAGTAGACGGAAAGTTAAAGACTACAGTTGATGCACCGTCAGAAATTGAAATAGTAAGAGGGAAATAATAAAATTCGCCACCGATTCGTAAAGAACGGTGGCGAATTAATATAATCCCCCACAATAACGACGTCGTTATTGTGGGGGATTATAAGTATTTATAAGTATTTTAGTTTTTTTCGGTTCCCCATAGTGGCGGAATCTTAGGTATTGCTTTTGCTTTTACAAGTGTAAAACCAACAGCGCA
>JAVXFE010000124.1:0-6011 GCA_036658075.1 Oscillospiraceae bacterium | reverse complement strand
CAAAGATTGGCTTTGAAAGAGGCAATAATATTGAAGTGAATATTTTTATAGAACTTGCACCATCTATTTTTGCCGCTTCTATTAACGCTGTTGGCGTGTTGTCAAAAAATCCTTTAAAGAGGAATATCGCATATGCCCATGCCGCCGTTGCTAAAATATATGCAAGCTTCGTGTTAATCAAATTAACGTGTATAAACGGCACATTTGTCATCATTATATAAAGAGGAAACATAAGTGCCTGCGGACTAAACATCATAGTTGCCAAGAAAAATAGTAGCACCGCATTGCCAAATTTAGGTTTAAGTTTAGATAATGAATACGCTGCTAATGCACTTATTGTCACTTGCACAATAATAACTCCACCGCATAATATTACGGTATTAAGAAAGTTTCGTGTCATATTGTACATCGAAAATATGTCAAAAATCTCTTTAAAGTTCCACGTTTTCGGTATCCACACCGGAGGGATTTGCATAAGTTCCGCATTCGTTTTAAATGCACCTGTAATCATTAAAAACAACGGTATAAATTGTATAACCAAACCTACTGATAATAAGAAAATTATTGTTATATAAAAAAGTTTCATTTTAGGAGATTTAAGCTCCGTATTATGTATTACTGCCACGATTTATTCCTCCTAATCCTCTTTTTTAGAAAACTTCATCTGTAAAGCGGTACCTATTAATACTAAAAAGAATACAATATTTGACATAGTGATTGAATAACTATAATCCAATCTGTTGGTTGCCTGCTTATACGCATAAAGCAGTGCCGTTTCAGTAGACCCTGCAGGACCGCCTCCTGTAAATATCATAGGTCCTTCCATCGTGTTAAAGCAACCAATAACCGTAAGTATAAACATTATGCCGATAACATTTTTAATAACAGGTAATGAAATATGCCACGTTCTCTTAAAGAAACCGGCACCTTCGAGCATTGCCGCTTCGTATTGCTCTGCGGGTACATCTTGAAGAGCCGCTAAAAATATAAGCATATTCATGCCGCCCGTTATTACAATTCCCGGAAACGACATACAAAAATACACCAGTTTCTCATCGTTAAGCCACATCTGGGGTTCCATGCCAAACAAACCTATTAAATAATTTGCAAGTCCATAATCCGGCTGCCAAAAATACTTCCACAAAATTATCATGGCAATACCAGGGGCAATAGCTGGTATGAAATATCCCATTCTGAAAAGAGTCTTTCCTTTTCTTACTTCGTTAATTAAAATTGCAACTAAAATCGGTGGCCAAAATCCAAAAACCATTCCGTATGCAAAAAATTTAAAGTTATGCCCAATAGCTTTGTAAAATTGCGGGTCCTTAAATGCTCTGATATAATTATCAAACCCTACAAACTTACCCGGCAAGTTAACTATATCAATTTCAAAAAAAGATATAAATATTCCTTCAGAAATCGGTAAATATTTTGAAACTAAAAAAGCTATTATCGCAGGTAATAGAAATAAATACGCAACCCATTGCGCTCTTGAGCGATTTGTAAGTATGCCGTTTTTTGACAACTCAGGTAATTTCGATCTCATTTAAAAATCTCCCATCTTATTTTTCTGAAAAGCTATCCGGATATTGTGAATACAAAGTTGCCGCACATTCGTTTAAAAGTTTTTCCGCCTCAGCTCGAGAAATATTTTCGGTTAAGAAAATTTTCTGTAGCGGAATAACCAATGCAGTTTTCACGTCTGACCAGTTAGGGCAAAATGGCTCCGCAATCGCCGTTTCGCTTAGTTTTAAAACATCACGGCTTATACTTTCGGGTATATTTTTAAGAGATGTCAACTTTTTCTCAAGTAAATCCGAACGTGCGGGAATCTTAACATCGAATATTCCTTTTTCGTTCATAAAATCCCACTGTGCTTGCAGCTCTTCATCATCATAATACATAAAGTTTGCAATTTCCCAAGCCGCTTTTAATTCTTCTTTTGTACTTTTGGGATTAAATGTACAAACTTCACCGCCCGACAATGCAGGACTTTTTATAGATGCATCTTTGACAGGCATAGTCATCATTCCAAAATCTTTGTAGCTAAGCCCATAATTTTGTAAATCCGACTCTTTAAAATCTGCAATCGAAGCCCACGAATACGCCGCTCTACCACCTACGATATCAGCACTTGTATCACTAAAAGCTTGTAAAACGTTCTTTTGTGTCATTTTATATTTCCAAATCATTTCATTCATAAAAATTGCAGCATCAACGGCAGGCGCTTCTGTAAAGCTAAGCTTATATTTTCCATCTGCGTTTTTACGAACCATTTCACCACCTGCAGACCACACCCAACCGGTAAAAGGCCATGCACACCAATCTTGTCCAAGCAAAGCATATCCAATCCGTGGAACCGAAAAATCTGTTATTTTTTGTCCTTCTTCAGCGAACTCTGCCCATGTGGTTGGAAATGAATCAGGGTTTCCGCCACCAGCGGCAACTAATTTTTTATTGCATAAAGTTGCTTGAACATATGCGTCACGTGGTATCGCATACCATTTACCGTCTTTGCTGATAGCTTCATCAAACTGTGTTATAACTTTTCCATCTTTTTTATATTGCCATTCGTTTACAAACTCTGTCATGTCGGCAATCGTTCCATTTTTTATTCTGGTTGGAATATCAGTATATGAAAATTCGGTGAACAACGTTGGTGCAAGTCCCGCCATCAAATTTTTATCATACATTTGTCGATAATCCGTTCCTGTCTGCATTAAAACTTCTTTAATTTCATATTGTGGAAATTTTTCTCTAACTCTTTTCATCTGTAAATCATGTCGTTCTTTTTCAACCGGTGCTGCGTCACTTCCTACACTGGTCCACAGAGTTACTGTAACTTTTTTATTCCCCGTTTTCTTTGCCTCATCTTTGCCACAACTGCAACATGTAACCATTATTGCAAGCATTGTAAGCATTGATATTGCACATTTCATAATCTTTTTCATAATACCCCTCTTTTCTTATTTATTTTATTGATATAATAATACTATAAACTTGAAAATAACAAAACCCTACTAACTAACGTTTGACACCATATAAAACAATAATACTCGAAATTCACTTGCTTTAAAAATTTTTTTATGTTAGAGTATATCTATATTTTAGAAGAGGGGATATATAAAATGATAAATTATTTCAAACGAGTTTCCATTAAAACAAGTGTATTTATTGTGTTTTTCCTTGTAATAACTATACTATCTACAATTCTTAGTAGTATTTTTTATGTTTCCCTTAAACGTATATATGTTGATAAAACAAATGAAAGTGTTATTTCAAGCTTAAATGAGAAAAATGAGCAAATAACATCATTAATAACCAAGAATTTAGGACTTAGTTACAGTTTATCCAACGATACTTTGTTTAAAAATAAGATTAAAGCCTTTAAAAGTTCCGGAATTGCCGAACAACTCGATATTGAGAATTATGTAAAAACGTGCTTCGAACCATATTTTATGAATAATATAGAAATATCAAATATTAGCTTGATATTACCCGGAAAGCTTTATCCATATAATAAAGGAAGTGCTATATATCCACTTGAACTGGCAATGTCGCAAGAATGGTTCACACAGCTCAGCGGAACTTCAAATATGTTAATATCAAATTATAAAGGATCGGAAAGTGATTATATTTCAAACGACAGCATATCAACTTTTTCAGCCATTTTTGGCGAAAACCAAGAGATTATCAGTTATCTTTGTATGAACATTTCCAAAAAATACATAAACGATAATTTCTTAAATAGTGATGATTCCTCCAAAATAATTATGGTTGATAATAACCAAAACTCCATTATCGGCAATTCATTTTCAGAATTGAATATCACAAAAAGCGATGAGATTGTTCAAAAATCAGCCGATGGCGTTTTATATGAAGACATCAACAGCTACAATACTTTAATTGCATATAGTAAAACAAATAATCAAGGTTGGAAACTACTCGAAATCGCAAAAACATCAGATGTTTATCACTATCTATATAGCATAACGATATATTTTATAGTGATATTTTTAATATTTTATCTTATCGCTTTGTTATTGGCACGATTTTTATCAAATCTTATAACATCGCCAATTACCGCTCTTTCTATGCATATGTTTAATTTAAAAGGCACTAATTTATCTGATAAATTAGAGGTATCATACGAAAACGAAATTGGAAAACTTATAGATAGTTACAATAATATGATTACTAAAATTGATGAATTAATGAAAGAATCCGCAAAACAGGAACAACTTAAACACCAAGCGGAAATAGAAATATTGCAAACAAAGGTCATGTCGCTTCAATCTCAAATTAACCCTCACTTCCTATATAATACGCTCTATTCTATTAGTTGGAAGGCCCTTGATGAAGGTGCACCCAGCGTCAGTGAACTTTTAAACGATTTAAGCAGACTGTATAAATCAAACCTTTACACCAATACCGACATTTGCACAATTGATAAAGAATTAAACCAAGTAATACTATACATAAATTTACAGAAAAAATGTTTCAGTAAAAAATTCGACTTTTCTACTGAAATCCAACAAGACCTACTTCAACTATATATCCCTAGATTTATCTTACAACCATTTGTTGAAAACGCCTTTGTGCATGCCTTTAAAAAACCCGGTACCGATTATTCACTAAAGATAAAATTTTTTATAAACGATTTTTTACATATCGAAATATGTGACAACGGCTCGGGTATTGATGAACAAACATTAAAAAATTATAACAATGAATTGTTTGATGCTGAACATACGGGGGTAAGCAACGTCGCACAACGCATTAGATTAATCTGTGGCGAAGATTATAAAATCAGATATACCCAAAATGCAACAAGTGGAACAACAGTACATATAAAATTGCCTATTATTTACAAAAGAAAAGAGGTCTAACATGTATAAAATGATTTTAGTTGATGATGATGAATTTATTATTAAGTCTATGATAAAACACATAGATTGGTCAAAATTGGATATAGAAATTATAGCTACTGCATCAACAGGTGTTAAGGGACTTCAAAAAATATTTGAGCTAAACCCTGATATCGTTGTAGCTGATATAGACATGCCTGATATGACAGGGCTTGAAATGGTAAGCGAGATTAACAAAAGCGAATTTTCACCTAAAATTGTGTTACTTACGGGATATGATGATTTTTCGTTTGCCCAAAAAGCCATTTCTCTTGGAGTATGTGAATATGTCACAAAGCCTGTAATGCCTAATGATATTATATCTATTATGCAAGGCGTGGTAAATCAATGCAAAGTTAAAAACCTTGAAGAAACAAAAATACAAGAAGCCAAAGACTTGGTTAATGACAGTATGCCAATATTTCTTGAAAAGTTTATAGAGGAACTCACAAATGGATTTATTGTCGATGATGATGAATTTCAAAAACGCTGCAACTTTTTATCTATCGACTTAAACAACATGAATTATTGGACATTTATCGTAAACATAAATAACTATAACGATTTTAATAAAAACCATGACGAACTTCAAAAATGCATTATTAAACAAACCATTATTTCAATAATATCCTCGAATATTGAAAATGATAAAATTCATTGTTACAACATAAACTTTAAGGACAAGCAAACTGCATTTTTAATTGCACAACCAAAGACAATCACCGAAAGAATCTCTATTCCAAACATGGAGGAAATTATAAAAAATTATAAGATGAAGTATAATGTGCTTTTATCTATCGGTGTTGGTTCTTTAGTCAGTGACTACAAAAAAATAAAATTATCATATACGCAAGCCACGGAATGCCTTAAATTTTTGTTTAGCCAAAATTCAGGGAAAATTCTATTTTATGAAGATATTGTTAATACCCAAATAATAAACCCCAGTGAATTATATGACCGAAACGGACTTATAGATTCTTTAAAAATGCGAAATATTCCCGCTGTAGAAACAATAATTATGGATATGATTGAAAATATTAAATCACAAAAGAATTTGAACTCAGAATATATCAAAACCATAACCCAAGAAATGTTAAGCGTAAT
>JAVXFE010000123.1:0-6017 GCA_036658075.1 Oscillospiraceae bacterium | reverse complement strand
CTCATTGATATTTCCCTTATCTCTAAGCCAAAGGATATAATTATCCATTATATCAATCGTCACAGCATCAATCATTGTATCCTTATTAGCAAATTCATAAAAGTGTACCAATTTTCCCTTGTAAGATTTAATGGAGTTTTCTGTTAGATTCTTAACTCTGCATTTACGAACAAATAGTTGAAATGCATCATCAATAGTAAGATTTGTTTTCTTTGACATTTTGATTTTTTCCATAGTCATTACCTCGCTTTCAGTG
The DNA here is from genome assembly GCA_036658075.1 of Oscillospiraceae bacterium. GTDB lineage: Bacteria > Bacillota > Clostridia > Monoglobales > Monoglobaceae > JAVXFE01. The sequence continues at coordinate 5,761 of JAVXFE010000123.1, read as the reverse complement.
AATAGAACCCACAAGTTTCTGCTAAGTAATCCTACGAATAATTTTAGGTATGAAAAAAGGAACTTACCACGAATAATGTAGTAAATTCCTTAGTAATGCCGGCGACCGGAATCGAACCGGTACGGGAAGTTAATCCCACAGGATTTTAAGTCCTGGGCGTCTGCCAGTTCCGCCACGCCGGCATTTGTCATAATTAATATGACGAGTGGGACCTATAGGGCTCGAACCTATGACCCTCTGCTTGTAAGGCAGATGCTCTCCCAGCTGAGCTATGCGCCCATGCACGTTGTTGCGGTTTCGGTGAACACAACAACAGGACTTATTATACTCGCATTTGCGAAAGTTGTCAAGAGATTTAAACGGCTTTAAACAGCTTTATATCATTTTATCACTGACGTTTCTTCTATTTTCGCAAAATTGCTCCTAATATCTCTAGTTTTCGCAAATTTCATATATCTATTTAATTCAAGATTTGCCTTCTGCTTATTTCTTGCATTTTCCTTTTAGATATTCTAAATCCTCTGAATTAAATTTGTATGCATTATTGCAAAATTGACACACAATTTCAGCACCGTCTTGTTCATCTATAAGGCTTTGAAGTTCCGTTTTTCCTAATGAAACTAAGGCTCTTTCCATTCTCTCTCTATGACAGTCGCAAACATATCCAACGCTTGTACTCTCTAAAATATCCACGTCAAATCCAAGCATAACATATTTGATAATCTCCTCGCTTGACATTCCATTTGTTAACATTTCCGTCACGCTCATCAAATTTCCGACGCTTTTTTCAAGCTTCGAAAGGCTTTTTTCATCACAGTTTGGCATAACCTGGATAATAAACCCTCCAGAACATTTAATCGAATAATCGACATCTACAAGCACCCCAAGTGCGACAACGCTAGGGACTTGTTCAGATTGCATAAAATAATACGCCAAGTCATCGCCGATTTCTCCAGTTTGGATTTCAAGCTGTCCGATGTACGGCTCCTTCATTTTTAAATCACGTATAACGCTCATGGTTCCCTTGCCGACAGCGCCGCCAACGTCAAGCTTTCCATTTTCTTTAAGCGGCAAATCCACCAAAGGATTCGTAACATAGCCTTTTACATTCCCTTTTGAGTTTGCAACAACAACGACAGAACCGATTGGACCGTCACCTTTAAATTGTAGCGTAAGGCTCGAGTCATCGCCCTTTAGCATTGCACCCATCATGATACCACCGCTAAGAAGCCTTCCTAGGGTTGCTGACGCCACCGGGGATAGCGAATGGTACGTACGTGCTGCATTTACCGTATCGCTAGAAACAACCGAATATATACGCATATAGCCATCTTTCGTAATAGCCTTTGTTAAAATATCGCCCATTTTATTTCTCCGTTCTTTAATATTTCTTTAATATTATATCTAAAATTATATCTAAAAAATTCAATATTTTTCAACAAATCAAAGAAAAATCGACCCAAAGAATGAGTCGATTTTAAAGTCACTGTTTTTGTAATCGTATTATAAAAAGTTACGCATTCTTAACATCTACAGCCTGCGGTCCTTTAGCTCCATCGATAACATCAAAAACAACTTCTGCGCCTTCTTCTAAAGTCTTGTAACCATCCATAGCGATAGCTGAAAAATGAACAAATACATCTGTACCGTCAGCGCTCTCGATGAATCCAAAACCCTTTTCTGCATTAAACCATTTTACTTTTCCTGTCATGTTATAAATACCTCCTAAATTCTTTGAGTCCGAACTTCTGTTCTTGACTACTATATCGAATTATAGCACAATATATATATAATGTCAATAATTTTTTCTGAAACTTTTACAGGAAATATAAGATTTTCATACAGGCGATTCTACAAGCGTATATTCCCTTTGACATTTTATACTATTTTCGCCCCAAAAGCAATAAAAAAGGCGTTTAACAAAAGGGCATTTAAAAATCATATTTAAGCTCGCCTGAAATTGACAGATTAAAATTTCTGCAAAATTTCCTAAAAATATTTTTAAAAAAGATTTAAACATATATAAAATGTGCTTGAAATCGTTTGACTTACATGATATAATGAATTCAAAATAATATAAAATTTATAATATTGAGGAGAGTGTCAATTCATGAAGATTTTTGTGCCGTCCGATATGGACGACGAACAAGCTTTGGCAGAGACTACGCATTTGGCAATTTCGGCACATCAAGACGACATAGAGTTTATGGCGTATGATGGAATTTTAAAATGTTTTGGAAGTTCAGAAAATCATTTCACGGCGGCGATTGCCACCAATGGCGCGGGTAGCCCTAGAAGTGGAATATATGCATCTTTTTCTGATGAAGAAATGCAAAATGTTCGAATTGAAGAACAAAAAAAGGCAGCAATTGTTGGTGAATATTCGGCACAAGTATTTTTGGATTTTCCAAGTAGTGCAATAAAGGAAAAAGGCAACCGTGAAGCTATTGACTCCATAAAAGAAGTTATTAAAAAGACAACTCCAAAAGTGATTTATACGCATAATTTAGCGGATAAACACGACACTCATGTTGGCGTTGTATTAAAGGTTATTACTGCACTGCGTGAACTTGATTATAAAGTTGATGCACTATATGGCTGTGAAGTTTGGCGTGGGCTTGATTGGGTTTGTGACGATGAAAAGGTTCTTTTCGACGTTGCTGGCAGACCAAACCTTGAGGCATCACTTCTCGGCGTGTTTGATTCACAAATTTCAGGCGGTAAACGTTATGATTTAGCCGTTGTCGGTCGTCGGCTTGCAAATGCAACGTTTGGACAATCCCACGGTGTCGATGAAACCACAGGCGTGATTTATGGAATGGATTTAACGCCTCTTATTGATGACCCTAATTCATCAATTGACGAATATATAAAAGGATATATTAATAGATTTTCAGACGATATTACAGACAAGATAAGGAGAATGATATAATGAAGGTTATAAAATGTGCAAATTATGATGAGGTATCACGTGCAGCGGCGGATATTATGGCAGCTCAAATTATTATGAAACCAAACTGTGTGCTTGGATTAGCTACTGGCTCTACTCCAATCGGAATGTACGCTGACTTAGCGGCAAGAAATCTTGACTTCTCAAACGTTACTACGTTTAATCTCGATGAATATTATCCGCTTGACAAGGCGAATTCACAAAGTTATCATTACTTTATGACTGAAAACTTATATAGCAAGGTTAATTTAATCCCTGAAAAAACGCATATTCCTGATGGTTCTTCTAAGAATGCGGATGTTGAATGCCAAAATTATGATGCCTCAATTGATGCACATGGCGGAATTGATTTACAGATTTTAGGTATCGGTCAAAATGGTCATATTGGATTTAATGAACCTGCAGATGTTTTAGATGCCTACACTCATGTAACAGGGCTTACCCAAAACACAATTGACGCAAATTCAAGGTTTTTTGAAAGCCGTGACGAAGTCCCGACCCAAGCTATTACCATGGGCGTTGGTACAATCATGAAGGCAAAAAAGATTTTGTTAATGGCGTGCGGTGCTGAAAAAGCTGACGTTGTTAAGGCGGTATTAGGTAAAGTTATTGACCCAAATATACCGGCAACGATTTTAGCAGCACATGCAGACGTTACCATTATTGCAGACAGTGCCGCTTTAGGTGAATAATTAAACAATAAAAACAAGCCCCATTCCTGCTTGCCGGGAATGGGGCTTATTTAACATCATACGCTAAATTTAAGGGTGCAGATTATTTTCTTATATGCAATTCATTAATCAATGCATTTTGTAAAACGTTTGAAAAGTTTACATCATTTTTTTCAGCGGCTGTATTAAGCCAAGCTGGAATTGTAAGATTTTTTCGTATAGCTTTATTTCCATATTTTTCACTATACGCATCCATATTAAGAACAATGAAATTAATAATCCCATTTGGATATTCCAACTTTATATTATTAAGATTATCTGTTGGTTTTGGGATTTCTTCTCCATCTTCAAGTGAATCAAGAACCCACCCCGAAGCGGCGTCTATAGCCATTTCGATTGCGTCCGCAAAATCAATCCCTTCTGTAACACACCCAGGCAAATCAGGCACAACAACGGTATATTTTTTCGAATTTTCACACGGATAAAAGCAAGCAGGATATACAAATTTTAACATATTAAAAACCTCCATATAATAAAATCAAGCATAGCGGGCATTTATTCAATCCCTGCTTGTTTCAAAATTGTTTTGACTGTTAATTTGTCAATATCACCAACATGATGAGGAATTGTTACTTTTCCAGTTTTTACGCTGTGTTTATATTGATAATGCGAGCCTTTCGCATTTTTAAATTTCCAGCCATCAGCCAAAATTATTTTTTCAATTTCTCTAAAGTTCATTTCCCCACCTCTTTTTATATCATAACACGCATTATGCGTATTGTCAAGAGCTTTTTAGATGAATTATAAACTTCGCCATATATTTAATGTCATACGCTAAATTTAAGGGTGCAGATTATTTCTTAGATGATGTTTGTAAATATTCTTTTAAAGCATTTTGTAATAAAGCTGAAAAGTTTACGCCTTCCCTTTCAGCTTGAGCGTTTAACCAACTCGGAAGGGACAAAGTTTTTTTAACGGCTCTATTATCAGTTATCCTTCGATATTCACCGGTATCAACATCAACAAAACTCATAAATCCATTTTTTATCTCTAAATTCATAGTAGGGGTTGGTATCGTTTCATTTTTATCCTCAGCAATGCATAGCCACATTGACATTGCATCACGCACCATTTCTATCGCTTCTGCTAGGTCGTCTCCAAACGTATGACAGCCCGACAAATCAGGAACTGATACTAAATACTTATCATTTTCTTTTGTGAAAACTGCAGGATATACATATCTCATAAAAACACCTCTTTTTATATTATTTCCACTAATGCAGAACCTATTTAAGCCCTGCATCTTTGAGTATACTGTTTAACGTGCCAATTGGAATATCTCCTTTGTGTCTAGGGAGTGGGATTTTTGCACTACTACCATCCTTTATTGCCATATCATGCTTGGCTCCATGAATTATGGTCCAACCTTCTTTTTTTAACATCTTTTCGAGTTCTTTTCTCTCCATCTCCTCACCTCTTAGACATATTATATCACGTACTATTACGTATTGTCAAGAGCTTTTTAGATGACTTATAAACTTCGCCATATATTTACATACCTAATTGCATGTCCAAAAGTTTTTCTTCTATCGCCGCATAGTCCATCTTATTCGTGTCCTCATAATTATTAAACTTCGATTTTGCGGGCGTTTTATCTCTATCATTTAAAGCCCATTTACATATCGTCGCATAACAATTTTCGTATGTTACGCATTTGGATTCCATATACGCCGATAAATTTTCGATTCTTGCTTCATAATCGTAAAACTTGTTTTTAAGCTTTACAATATCTTCATCGCTTAATAATACGTTTTTAAACTCACCAAATATTTTTTTATTTGTATGAGAGGGCGAAGCTTCTAAACCTTTGTTTACTTCACTCTTATTTAATTTACTTTTATTTAATTTAATTTACTTTACTTTACTTTGTGTATTAACGTCTACTTTTTTTGAGTTAATGTCATCATTAACTCCATTAATGTATACATTAACTGTTTTGGTATCATCACTTAATAAAAGGTAATCAGAAATTACCTCCACATTCTTTCTTTTTTTGTTGATTCAAAGTATCTTTCCTGTATTCGTTTTGATGTTAATAGTCCCGACTTGAAATGGTCGCCGCTAAATAGTTCACACGCCA
>JAVXFE010000122.1:0-6048 GCA_036658075.1 Oscillospiraceae bacterium | reverse complement strand
TATTCGCATAATTATAATACACGATTTGTATGATTAGGGAAAGAGTTTTTTGCTCTTTCCCTGTTTTTTTGCCAATTTTTATTTTACACTAAGATAGTTGATATCCGCTCCGTATAAACATTTTCAAATAATGTTATACCACATTCTGCAAATTTCCGATTATAAAGCCGTTAAGATTTTTTACCGCTATCTCCATAAGCCTTTGCCTTGCCTCGTGTGCCGCCCATGCTATATGAGGCGTTATTATGCACTTTTTAGAATTTAACAGCGGATTATTCGCTAAAATAGGTTCGGTCGTTATCACATCTAAGCCCGCCATGTACACTTTCCCACTATCCAAAGCCGCTGCTAAATCGTCATCCACAATTAAGCCACCTCTGGCAGTGTTCAAGATAATAACCCCGTCCTTCATTTTATCAATATTTTGCTTGCATATCATTTTCTCTGTACTTTCTGATAATGGACAATGAAGCGATATTACGTCTGACATTTTAAAGAGTTCGTCCAATTCAAGTCTTTTCGCATTTTCAAACTCTTTTAAGTTTCGGCTATAATACACCACTTTCATTCCTAAAGCCAACGCAATTTTAGCAGTAGCTTGTCCGATTGACCCAAACCCGATTATTCCAAGTGTCTTCCCCATAAGCTCAATCAAGGGGTACTTCCAATAACAAAAGTCCTTGCACGCCGTCCATTCGCCGTTTTTCACACTTTCTGAATGTTCACCGATATGATTACAAATTTCTAATAATAGCCCTATCGTGTGCTGTGCTACTGCTATCGTTCCATATGCTGGAATATTTGTAACAACAATGTTGCGTTTCTTTGCTGATTCAATATCTATGACGTTATATCCTGTCGATAAAGCTCCGACATATTTAATATTTTTACAGTTTAAAAAGGTTTCTTCTGTTATTGGAGTCTTGTTTGTAATAACGCATTCTGCCTTGCCAATACGTTGATTTATAAGCTCTTTTGGCGTTCTGTCGTATAATGTCACATTTCCTAAAGCTTCAAAACCTTTCCATGATAAGTCGCCTGGATTTTCCGCATAACCATCTAAAACAACAATTTCCATAGCCCTCATTCCTCCACTTTTATAATTTCATCAATTATACTATTATTTCTAAATATTTGTCAAGTGCCGAAACGTTTTTTTGCGAATTATCGCCGTGTATTATCGCCGTTTCGGCTTGACTTATTTGTAAAAGATGCTATAATTAAAAGATATGTCAAACGACTTAGGTAAAGGAGAATGTGCGTTATGTCAAGTCACAATTCATTTTCAGCGGCAACTAATCCAAGCTCTGTGCGTATGCTTTCACTGCTAAAAGCTCTAGGAAGTCCCCAAAATACACTAAAATTTATACACGTTGCCGGCACAAACGGAAAAGGGTCTGTATGTTCTATTTTGGCTGAAATACTAACAAAATCCAAATATAAAACAGGGAAATTTACATCTCCTCACTTAATTAAGCCTAACGAACGCATTAGCATAGACGGCGAAAATATTTCAAATAATGACCTAAATCGTCTTTTAGCCACGGTTACTAAAACCGCTGAAAGTATTGAAAACTGTACACTTTTCGAGATATATTTAGGAGTTTCTTTACTTTATTTTTTTGAAAGGCACACCGATATTGTTATCCTTGAAACAGGACTCGGCGGTAGACTTGACGCCACAAACGTGATTAAAAATCCACTTCTATCTATCATTACAAAAATTGCCCTTGACCATCAGGCGTATTTAGGGAACACTTTAAAAGAGATTGCCACTGAAAAAGCAGGAATAATTAAAGAAAATTCTAAAACGCTTGTTCTCACCCAAGCCCCTGAAGTTTTAGACGTTTTTATTACGCACTGTGCAAAAAAAAGCAGTTCGCTTATTGTGACAGGTCCTTTAACTTTAGAATCCATAAACGGCTATCATGAAATATTCAGCTATTCGCACCTAAAAAACTTAGAATGTGGCTTAGGTGGGGTTCATCAACCGTATAACGCTGCTTTGGCGATTGAATCCGCCTTTATTCTGAAAAACTTAGGCTATATCATAAGCGATGATGACATTCGCTATGGAGTTTTAAACGCAAAAAACATTGGGCGTTTTGAAGTTTTAAGCAACTCTCCAATCACCATTTTTGATGGCGGACACAACACGGATGGAATTCTTTCTCTTCACCAATCAATTAAACGCTATTTTAAAAGCACTTCCGTTTCATACTTGGTTGGAATGATGAAAGACAAGGACATTAATGAAATGCTTGACGCCTTAGCCGACAAAGACGCCACGTTTTATCCTGTCGCCGTCCCAAATTATGATAGGGCTTTAGATATCGAAAGCCTCGGTAAGGCTATGAAAAATCACGGTTTAAAAGTTGTCGCTTGTTCGGACATAGAAAAAGCCCTTGCACACGCAAAGGCAAATTCAGAAGTTGTTATAATCTGTGGTTCTTTGTATTTATATGAATATGTTAACAAGCTTTAATGCCAAATAAAGTCATCTTCTGCAGTTTTAGAACACAACTATTGTGGAACGCAGTGGTAAATAATCGTAAAGCCACTGGATATCTCCGGGTTGCATACGCACACAGCCATGCGAGGCAGGAGTTCCCATCGTTGCATCAGATATCGAACCGTTCGGATTAAATAAGATTGAATGCATCGCAATCTGGCGGTTTGTATCCATATACACTACAGGTTTTACATAATATGTAGGATTAAACCACCCCATTGACCGTTCTGTATAAATATAATTTTGCGTTGGCGTTGGCGTTTTATTCGCACCGCTGGCACATGGCATTATTTTTTCAAGCTTCCATTTCCCTTTTTCGCCTATAAAAACGTTAACTTTTTGCCGTTCTAAATTAATCCAAACGAGATATTCTGTTGCACTTTCATACCCCTTTGCATTAACAAACGTTTCTTTATCAACATTTTCAAAGTCTTCAAAAACGGTATAATTTTTATCACCGACTTGAACGTCATAATATGGAACCCAATACACTTTTCCGTCCTTAAAGTCCCAAATACACGCTGATGTGTCAGAATAATGGTCAATGTAAATTATGTCCGTCCATGCCTCAATATTCTTAACACGGTTTGACAAATACTTGTCGCTATACGCTACAGTTGCACGTCTTGTTGTCGCCTCAATTTGCACAGGTTTTATCATGCTAAAGACACGGTCAGTCTTTAACTTTTCATATTCCTCTCTTGTAAAATTTTCAAAAGCAATATGCTTTTCAATCTTCCGAACATTTCCATTTAAATGAACTTCCAACCTAACATCTATGCCCTTTTCCTGAAAATTTTCATCAAACGGAACTGTATAATTCATGCCCGTAATCCGACCGTTATAAATCTCAAAATTCGAGCTATAATATTCCGCCAAAGGTTTATCATTTATGTACCATTGTGCTGAACCAACACGCTTTTCATTGGCACGGACAAGAGCAACCTCAATTCTAAATTTAGGATTTAAAGGGGTAATTGTCGTAAACTCGTCCAAAAAAGCAATCGTCAAGCCATTTAGATATTCTGCATCACTCACGGGTACATCTGCGTTTGGCTTTTCGGTTGCACTCGGTGTTTCGGTTGCAATTGGTGTTTCGGTCGCAATTGGTATTTCGGTTGCAATCGGCGTTTCGGTCGCATTTGGTGTTTCAGTCGCATTTGGTGTTTCAGTCGCAATTGGCGTTTCAGTTGCATTTGGTGTTTCAGTCGCAATTGGCGTTTCGGTTGCATTTGGTGCTTCGGTCTTTACATCATCTATTGCATAAACCGCCACAAACGACTGCAAAATAATGGTTAAAGTTATGGCTAAGGCAAAAAATTTCTTTTTCATTTTAAACTTAAACCTCCAAAGAATTAATATTTAATAGTGGACATTCTCTGCAAAACTGTCATGCTTTTTAATCATAATTCATGATTCATTTGTGGTATGTTTTTCCTTCTATAATCGTAAAAGCCCGATAGAGTTGTTCGGCAAGTATAACACGCATAAGTTGATGCGGAAATGTCATTTTTGAAAAACTAAGTCGCATATCCGCCCTGCGTTTTATTTCCTCTGAAAGCCCCATAGAGCCGCCGATTATTATACAAATATGACTAACTCCATTTACCGAAATTTTCGAAATCTCATCTGCAAAATCTTCAGACGACTTTTGTTTTCCTTCAACGCAAAGTGCTATAACATATGAATTATTTGGTACTTTTGCCAAAAGTTTTTCAGCTTCAGAATTAAGAACAATCTCACTTTCACGCTCTGTCGGAGCCACAGGGGTCGGCTCATCTTTTACCTCAAGTATTTTAAACTTGCAGTAGCGCGCCAGTCGCTTTGAATATTCCAAAACCGCCTCCGTAAAAAACTTTTCCTTTATTTTTCCGACACAAGCCACGGTAACACTTAGCATAAAACCTCCAAAGAAGGCAACAGTTTCAGAAACCTTCTATATATTCAAATAATAGCCGACACCACGTTTTGTCTTAATAAATTTCGGTGATGACGCATCTTCTTCTATTTTTTCTCTAAGCCTTCTAATGGTAACGTCAACGGTTCGCACATCGCCATAATATTCATAATCCCAAACATATTCAAGCAAACTCTTTCTTGAAAAAATCTTATTCGGTTGTGCCGTGAGGAATTTTATAAGTTCAAATTCTCTAACAGTAAGCTCAATGAGTACTCCATTTTTATACAATTCATATCTGTTACAATCTAGCTTAAAACAGCTAAATTCAATAATTTCCCTAGAGTCTTTTTCTTCCTCTTCAGGTTCAACTTCACTACGTCTCATGTTCGCTTTCACACGAGCTAAAAGTTCTCGAATGCTAAACGGCTTTGTGATATAATCGTCCGCTCCAAGCTCCAAGCCTAAAACCTTGTCCACTTCTTCTTCACGGGCAGTAATCATAAGTATCGGCACGGACGACCTCTTTCGGATCGCCTTGCACACTCCAAACCCGTCCAATTTTGGAAGCATGACGTCAAGCAATATTAAATCAGGCTCCATTAACTCCGCCTTTCGAACTGCCTCTTCACCGTCAAATGCATCAAGTACTGTATATCCTTCATTTTGAAGGTTAATTTTTAAAATATCAACAATAGTTTTTTCATCGTCAACCACTAAAATTGTCTTACTCAAGCCTTCCACCCCCGAATTTATTTGAAACTTTTAATATGACACATATTCACACGGATTTACAAAATCTCCATTTTTCTTTATCTCAAAATGTAAATGTGTGCCTGTACTGTTTCCGGTGCTTCCCATTGAAGCAATTACTTGACCACGTTTAACACGTTCTCCGTCTTTTACGAGTAGCGAATTGCAATGCCCGTACGCGGTAACAGAACCGTTTTCATGATCTATTTTCACATAATTTCCATATCCACCCATCTCGCCGGCATATACCACAACGCCCGCATCAGCCGCAAATATGTCTGTATTATCACATCCTGCAATATCAATACCTGTATGTTTCCGTCCCCAACGTTCGCCAAAAGGGGAGGAAATTTCGCCCTGTGTGGGGTTCATAAAAGTGCCGCAAGCTATTGTTAAATCCGGTGCCATAGGAACTGTAGAAGCTTCTATTTTTTGTTTGGCGGTAACAAGTTCAGCGGGTCCAATATTCTTTCCGGAAGCAACATCTAAATTTTTAGAATTAATAAAGACGCAAGAAATCATCACAATTGTAAGTAAAGCAAATCCCTTTGCCGTAAAAATTGCAACATTTTTTAAATATCTCTTTTTGTTTTTATTATTTTTACTGTAATTCACAACAAATCATCTCCATTGTTTTTAAATTTAATAACAGTCTTATTAAATTTATATTACAGTTAACTTAATTTTAAACTACTTTTCTTAAAAAAGCAAGGTTTTTTTATAAAAATTATGTGATATTTCAAAATTTCTTTCTTTTTTCGTCCACCGCTCTCATTTTAAGCTATTTTATTACAAAAATATCTATTTTGGAATGCATACGTATTCTTTTCTTTCTATTTTCTTTATGTGGTGGCAATCAAACTAACTTTTAACGCCTTAGTGTTTG
>JAVXFE010000121.1:0-6138 GCA_036658075.1 Oscillospiraceae bacterium | reverse complement strand
GCTATGACGGCTACCATAAATAACAAACTTGACGGTTGGGGCTGGGGAGAGGCAAAAGGCGCAGATGGAAAGCTTGACATTTGGGTAGGAGATTGCAGCCTTGAAGGGGATTCTTTAAGGGTTGCTTCTAGGGATTGGTACAAAAACGTATGGACGACTCTTGACTTAGCCCAAAACGGGATTGTGAAGCATGTGGCGGCAGGAATGCCACAAGCCGAGGCGGAAGCCTTAGCGGCGACAACTCTTGTAAAGGACACCTCGATATCGTTTACGACACGATTTGAAATGCAGGGCGTTGAGGCGGACCCCAGCGTGCATGAGCAGTATATTAGAGTAAAAGGCGGAAGCGAACAAGTTGTAGCAGAACTTTCGGTTCGTGGCACCGAACTCTTTGTAGTAGGTCTAAACGCCGCCAAAAATGCAAATGAAGCATATAAGGTTAAAGATGTCCAAATCACAAAGGATAACACGGATTGGCATAATATAAAAATTGACCTTAGTCAAACGAGAAACGCTTTTAGAGTTACGATTAATGGCGAAGTATTTAAAGGTTCACCTCATGGCGAATGGATTCCGTGTGGAAGTGAGACGGGGCTTGTTCCATCTGAGCCACAGGCGATTGGAACCTTAACCAGCATGGAAATGGGTCATTTTTGGTCAGCGTGGTGGGGATGCCTGTTTATGGATAACCTTGTGGTAACCCCGGTAGAAGAAGGCTTTGGAGGAGACCCAACGCCTACAGACCCTCCAACTCCTACAGAATCTCCGAAGCCATTTTCAGGATTATACAAAGAGGATTTTGAAGGAAAAACAATCGAAAGTGATGTAATAGATAAGCAGTTCGGTTGGGGATGGGATGCGGCGGATAACGCACAAGGAGCGGTAGACATATTCGTCGGAAAGCAAGGAAGCAGTGGAAATGCTTTGCGTTTTGCCTCTAAGGATTGGTTTAAGGATATGTGGCTAACGCTTGATTTGATTGAAAACGCCACCCACAAGAAAGTTGTAGAGGGTGCGAGTGATAGCACGGCTCGGGCAGAAAGCACGGAATATTTGTCAAACGATATGAAGTTATCGTTTAGGGCGAAGTTCGAAGTTCAAGGTCAGGAAGCAACCTCAAGCCATGTTCAATACATTAGGCTTAAAGGAATAGACAACCACGCTATCGCTGAACTTAAAGTTATTAATGATGAACTTTTCTTGGTTGCCCTTGACGAGGCAAAGAAGAATAATGTCTTATATAAGATTAAAAATGTGAATATTGCAGAAAAGAACAAAGAATGGCACGATTTTACGTTCTATTTTGACTTTTTAAATAACGCTTATGTGTTAGAAGTGGACGGAAAAATCTTTAACGAAACGCCTTATGGAAAATGGATACCGACATCAAATTCGGCGGACACAGGTTCGGCGGCACACGTTCCGATTGGCACGCTTGGACACCTTGAATTTGGACATACGTTTTCCGGGTGGTGGGAATCTTTATACATAGACGATATAAAGATTGACAAATACGAACCTATTGAGGAAGTATATGAAGTTGTTAAAATAAATGTGAAAAATCAATATGGAAGCAAAAAGCTTCAACCCGGTGATTCGGTAACCGCCGAAATCTTTACGGACGGCGGTGTCACGGATAAAACCAAAACCATTGAGACGTGGTCTTCATCTTTAGATAACGGAACCACATGGACGGAAATGACGTCAAATGTCATTCCAAGCGGTACAAATAAGTTAAAGATTAACGTCACATGCACAAACACAAAAGGGCAAACTGCAGAGGGAAACGCCGAAATGGCGGTGGAAGTCAGAAAGACAATAGATTATGTTAGCCTTGTTAATGAGAACTTTGAAGGCGGAAACAAAGAGGACGAAATAGTCAAACAAAGAAACGGCTGGAAAATTGAAGGGGCGTCTAATCAAGTTGATGTTGGGCAAAGTTTTGGAGGCACCCAAAACTCTTTAAGATTTTCTTCACTTAACAATCATGTGGACAACAGCCTTTCGCTTGACTTTTCGAAAAGAGGGCTGGATAATTCTAAAGAAAACCAGCTTTACCTGAAGTATGATTTTGGCTTTGGACTTGACGATAACACAAACGTGCCTGTGTCGGACGCTATTGCGTATTTCGATATCAGAGATGTTGACGGAAACACCTTTTCGACAATAAAATTGATTGGCGATACGATGTACTTAATTTATTTTGATGAAGCTTTAGGCGTAAATAAATCAATAAAATTGTATTCGGGTCGAAGTCAGGTTATAAATGTTCAAAGAACTTTAGAACTTCATGTTGACCTTTTAACCAATCATTATAGCGTGATGATAGACGGAAAAATGATTGGACCCGATAACGGAAAATGGATGCAGGCAGGAACAAACACAGTGCTGGGTAAAGGTGAACCAAAAGATATACAGGGGATAGGATATATTGTAACAGGGCAAGAAAACGCCGTTTGGTGGGGGTCTACCTACCTTGATAACGTTGAAGTCGGTCGTTATGTTCTCCCTGATTCTTCTGGCTTTAAAGCACAAAGCGTAAACATAGTAAATACGTTTGGTGCATCGCTTGATGTTGCAAACGCAAGCCACGTAACCGCAGAGGTTAGAACGGTGGGCGGAACGGTAGCAAGCACCAAAAACACATGGAGCTATCAAACGGCAGGCAACTCGGCGTGGCTACCAATGACCGGAACTCTTGTTCCGCTTGATGCGAAAAAGGTTAAGGTTGACTCGTGCGTTACAAACGCATACGGTGAGTCGGATAATATTTCCACCGAGAGAGATGTTGTTGCAAACCTTGCACCGAGCCTTGACGGACTTAGCATAAGTGGCGATTTAATTGCAGGAAAGCAGATTTCGGCAAGCTATACCTATCTTGATGAGGATACATCTATAGATAGAAGTACGTATGAATGGTACAAAACAGCTAATATTACAGAAGCCTTTAAAAAGATTGACGGCGAAAGCGGAAAGGCGTATACTGTTACGGATAAGGATTTAAATCAGTATATAAAGCTTGTGGTTACGCCATATGATAAGTTTGGAGCTAAAGGCGAAAGCCGAGAAACCATTTTGGCATATAGCCCCGAATCGAAATTAAAGGCATCGATTGATTTAATGAAGGTCGATACAGAGCCTGATTTAACGGTGAATAACATTAACCTTCCACTTAGAGATGAAATGTTTGGAGTAAGTTTTAGTTGGACTTCGTCAAACCCGAGTCTCGTTAGCAATACCGGAACGATATATCGCCCAGATTATGGCGTTTTATATGCAACCTTAAACCTAATAGCGACGGCGGACGATGGAAGCAAAACACAAGCCGTTAAAAAGATAAAAGTTTTAGGGAAATATGGCGAAGTTGCTCCAAGCCCCGATGATAAGCCAAGCGGTGGCGGTGGCGGAGGCGGCGGAGGCGGCGGAGGCGGCGGCGGAGGCGGCGGTGGAACAGGAAATATTTCAACGCCGACCGTTGAACCCATAGTTCCGATAGAGCAAAACAAAGGTGGCTTTTCGGACGTTTCCACTGATGACTGGTTTGCAGAATATGTGAAAAAGCTAGTAGATACAGGGATTATCAGTGATAAAGAAAAAACCTTTAGACCAAACGATAATATAACCCGTGCCGAATTCGTAAAAATGATTGTTGAAACAATGGAGATAAAAGATTCGACTGCCGTTGTATCATTTTCAGATTTATCGAGTGAAGATTGGTCGTATGTGTATATTGCATCTGCTGTTAAATTTGGAGTTGTAAACGGCTTAGGAGATGGAAACTTTGGAGTAAACGATAATATCAGCCGTGAGGATATGGCCGTTATTATTGACAGAGCTTCTGAAATGATGGGTGAGCAACTTGAAAAATCTGCCCCTGATTTTACGGATTTAAGTGAAATTTCAGATTATGCAGTGGATAGCGTAGGTAAAATGCAAAAGAATGGAATAATAAGCGGTTATGACGGACGCTTTAATCCAAAAGGAAATGCAACACGTGCAGAAGCTGCAAAGGTTGTTTGTATGATAAAGTAATAAAAAAATAAAGACAAAAAAGTCCCTGCCTTCAAAAATGAAGGTGGGGACTTTTTAAGTTAAGACGTGTGCGATTTGCGATATTGGATTGGAGTAGTGCCATAGTTAATCTTAAACTGCCTTGCAAAATATGCAACGTCAAAATATCCAAGGTTATTCGCAATCTCGGCGATTGGCGTTTTAGGGTTTTCTATAATCTCTTTTGCGGCGTATTCAAACTTTTTAGCTATTACATATTTAGAGAATGATGAATCGGTATTCTCTTTAAAGAATTTGCTAAGGTACCCCGAGCTTATATTAAAATGTTCTGAAACGCTAACGAGCGATAAGTCTTTTGTAATATTATTTGAAATATACTCTATAATTTCAGAGGCTAGTTTTTGTTGATGGTTGTCGTCTTTGTTGCCAAGTTTGTTAAAAAAGCTATCTGAAATATCAAAGAGACATATAGCGGAGTTATCAAACGAGATATTTTTAAGGATTTTATCGAAGGCTGAATTATCTTTTAGCGGTACGTTTTGTTCACGTGCCACACGACAAATAACCGAGAATATCTGCATGATAACGTTTTGAGCATAATTAAACGAATGCTCTTCAGTTTTGACGGCGTTTAAAATCTTATTACACTCATGATAAAATTCTTGCTTGTCGCCGTTTGTTAAGGTGTTTTCTAAACGTGTAAACTGCTTTTCAGTGACAACGGAAGCATCAAGGTCCATTTTACTTAATGTCGATACGTCAAAGATGTTGTCAAACCCATAAACATATGAATATTTTAACACGTCTTTTGCCTCTTTATGAAGCTCGGATATTTTATCAAGAGAGTTGACAAAAGCAGAACAATATATATTTGTAAAGGACTTATGCGGAATCAAATCCTTTATGGTTTTTGCCACGCTGTGTATGTCAATGTCGTCATAGTTTAGTATGGCTTCAATTGTTGAAGAGGTGGTACGTACCGGCACACAGTTAAAGTTATTATATAGTATATCGATAATGTTAAAGACTACATATTCACGCTGTTTTATAGGGAAAGAGGTTAAAAGTAGCGGATTAAGTTCCAGCACCAGCAAAGTAAACTTTGACTTATCAAACGTGGCTCCGGATAATCTAAGCTGTTCTAAAAGGTCGCTGTTATCATCACTTACAAACCCATTAATAATGTCATTTGCTATCTTATCGACAATAACGGTGTTGTATTTCTCTGTTATTGTGGAAATGGTGTTTTTTGTAAGGTTAAAGTTGCTTAGCATGCTATTTAGCATTTCAAATTCGTTATCTGAATAAAGGTCACTGTCAATATTGTCTTTTACTCTTTCTATTACAAGTTCAAAAGGCTTGTATATACGCTTTGTATAGCGTTTTATGAAATAAAAACCGAGCAATAATATGACAATGGTTATTAAAACGATAGCGATTATTACGAAAAGCATCTGCCTATATAATGGAGCTAATGAAAGCGTGTATACGTATTTCCAATCATTTACATGCGACTGTGTCCAGACCACTAAAGATGCGTTATTATCAAACTTTTCACGGACTTGACCTTCACGTGATTTTGCAATCTTTTCAAAGACTTTAGGGTTTTTTTCTGAAAACTTATCGTAATCAGGGAAGTTTTCACTGTGGGTTAAGATTTTATTATTTTTATCCATCATCAAGAAGTTTTCAACGCCCGAACCGTTTACGTTGCCTATAAAGTTTGAAATATCCTCTATGTCTATGCTGATAAGGACATAGGTAACGTCCTTTTTTCCGAAAGCGGTGGCATCGTTTATAGAAATATAATGGACAAAGGTTAAAATGTTTTTTTGGTCGATAAACGCCATGTTATCATCTTGTGGAATCCAAAAATCGTTAGAAACTTCACTTAAATACGAAAAAATAGTGTTATCGATAGTTAGTTGGTTTCGAGGGTTTTTAGCATCATGGACGACCCCGTCTATTGTGGATATCATTGAGTCGTATTTTCCATTATATAGAATAAGGCTATGTAAAAAGTCGTTTTGGGAGACAATTGTTTTAAGGGTTTTGTTTATAGAATAGATTTCTTCATTAGAAGTATGCTGAATATCTTTTGAGAAGCTATTAATTTCAGGATATGAG
>JAVXFE010000120.1:0-6220 GCA_036658075.1 Oscillospiraceae bacterium | reverse complement strand
CATGCGGTTTCCGCATACAGCCACGGGTGTGGCTTTGGTGCAAGCTCTCCAAGTGTCCCTACTTTTCCTTTGCCTAAAGCGTACCCGGCGGTTATTATTGCATCATAAAAATCAATAGGGTTCCCCATGTCCAGCTGTTTAAACGCTGAAATTATCTCGGGCATAGCCTTTTCATATAGTCCGCTTGTTACGAGTCCGATTTTCACGCCGTTATCCTTTACGGCAAGCAAAAATTCTTTTAAGTTCGGAGCAGGCGTAAATGCATCTTGTTTGCCTCTGCCGTTTAAGATTTCACTCATCTCATGATTTGTAATCTCAAAATAATATTCACGGGCCATTTCAAGGCTTTCATCTTTGCAATATTTTTCAATCATGTATTTTAGATGTTCCGACACGCTATGTCCGGAAATAAAAGGTTCATCAGCTTTTTCGATTTTAAAGTTATTATTCCCAATTAAGCGTGCAATCGTCTGTTCAATAACCCACATCCAAAAGCTTTCACTATGCACACTTGTTCCGTCTAAATCCATTAAAATTGCCTCGGCAGTAGGTTCAAACCGTGTTTCGTGGAGTGGGTATATTGCAGGATAACCCATTGAAGATTTAACCTCTATGTACTTATTTCCACAATCTTCTAAAATATCAATCTTTCCATCGCTGGGTGTCCATATCTTTTTCATTAAAATCTTCTCTCATTCTTAGTCCTTTTATTTTAAATAGATTACTGTTTTCCAAGTTTCGCATTTACTTGTTGTTTAAGCTCCATAACCTCGTTTTTTTGTTCATCGCTCAAATCTTTGGTTAATATAGCTTTTATTGCCATGTTTGCATCGTCATATAATTCATCTTTAATAAGCTCTTTAATATCTTTAATTTCCGCTGCACGAGCTTTTGAGTCATCTTCAATAGCTTTCGAATTCTTCGCTTTAGGAGATTCTGACGGCTTTGGTGATTCTGAAACGCTGGTCTTTGCACTTGCTGACGGTAATGGTGATGGTGACGCTGACGCTGTAGCCGTAGCAGAAGGAGCCACTGTCGCTGTAGGTTTTACGCTAGGCGATGGCGATACACCGCCTTGTTCCGCCACATTATCACATGCACAAAGTGTAAGCACCAAAGCTGATGTTATTGCTATTATTCCAATTGTTTTTTTCATAAAAGATTTCATAAAATACCTCCTAAATTTATATCTTATCTAAAAGCAAGTTTAAGCTTCATTAATATTGTTAAGCCGTACGCCGCTTCCCAGATTGCACAATATTTATCTACAAATGACACAATATAAGATTCCCGATATCGTGGAACCACAAGACTGCTCATGCACATATGTTTTAAGATTATATCCTTTTCTATAGGTGATAAAGCCGTTAATTTTTCCGCATTTCGAAACGCCAACTTCGGATGAAGTGCCGCATGTTTAAAGGCGCCGAATCTTTTCTTTGCACATTCATAGAAAAACAAATCGTGTAAAAGCCCACCACGTGCAGCTGCACCATAATCAAGCCCAAGCTTTTTACATACTAAAAAGCTATAGTACGAAACATTTATACAATGTCGCAAACGTGACACGCCATAATGATGCGAAAATTCCTCAAGCCTTTTCATTTCGGGTGTATCAATAAGGTTCTCAACATACGAAAAATATTCCGCATATCTTCTATTCTTATCTGAAACCATATCACGAACCTCCCAAACCCAGATAGGCATTATATACCACTTAAATTATTAACCCCACAAATAAAATGCCTTCATTACTATTATACTAGCAATCCTCCAAAAAAGCAAGTAAAAAAAACTGACAAATAGCTTCATTTTACTTTTAATTATTTGAGCAAGTTAGATGAAAGCGTAAAAACTCAACTTATCTAAAACAAAATTTATTTTGCAGGTAATTTTTCAAATAAGCTTGTCATATATATTTACAAAGGCTGATTTTAAATACGTTTGCATGGAGGTGATAAGCATATGGCGTTTGATATTGAAACAATTTTTACATATATATTAGGACTTTTTTTAATATACATGTGTTGTTGGCTATTTATGAAGCCGTTAAAATGGCTGTTTGGATTGATGATTAGTTGCCTTATTGGTGGAATTTGCATATGGGGCTTAAATTTTATCACGGCAGGGATAGATTTACATATCGCCTTAAACCCCATTACCGCAATGATTGCGGGCGTTATGGGCGTCCCGGGAGTAATAATGACCTACATACTTCAAATTTTTTTATAAGACTAATTTAAAATGCATTTAGGAGTGGTGGCTAAAAATTTTAGCCACCACTCCTAAGTTAAAATATTTTATGCTTTAGATTTATGCTTTAGATTTATGCTTTAGATTTATGCTTTAGAAAACTTTTTCCATTTTGGAAGAGACACCACACAAAACACAATTGCCAAAACGGCTAAAACTACCCATGTTAAAATAGTAAACACCCAGCCATAATTTTCAGCAAAAAAGCCAAACCCGAAATTCGATATTGCACAACCGATATATGCAATAGAATTTAAAATCCCCGAAACGGTAGACGCTTTTCCATATTTAGCAAACTTAACAGGCACCAGCGTTATAAGCAGTGCGTTTATTGCAAACATTGACGATGTAACTATCGAAAGCAAGCAAACATTAAAATATATATTTGTGCTTTTTATAAACATAAGTCCAATCACGCCCAATAGAGATATTCCAAAAAATAGGATTGCAGTTTTAATCTCATCGTGAATATATTTTCTAAACAAAAACGATGCTGAATATGCCCCCGTTAGATTTATAACCGGTATAAACATGGTTAAAAACAGCGAAAACGATGGCGTTACATGAAAAATTTCACTCATCATTGTTGGAACCCACGTCATGACTCCGTCTTTAAGCATTCCTTGAATTGCAACAGGAATCGCAATTATAAATATTCCGCCAATTAGCAATAACTTCCAAAGGCTTTTAGATTTATCTATATTTTTTTCAAGCATATTCGGTTCTTTCTTTATGCTATCAAGGTTTACACTTTCTAAGGCGGATTCCTTTTTTAGTTGTTTTTTTACAACTTTTGCACCAACAACCCACAAAACCGAAACCAAAAACAGGAATAAAAATCCCATTATAAAAACAGACTTCCAGCCCCAAAAATTAATTGCCACAAGCGAAAATAAATAGGCACAAAACGTTCCAGCAGGCACCGTTGTAGAAATATTTATACACGCATTATAAGTTTGGTCTTTATGCAAAATATTTGACAAAATAAAAAGTATAGGTGACCAAATCATAGACTGGACATAACCATTAATTCCCCATATTATGAGCATTAATATGTAATTTTGTGTAAACGCCATAGTAATATTAGCTAATGCCGAAACGGACAGCCCGATAAATATGAGGATAAAAGGCGACTTTTTATCGCCTAAAAAGCCGTTTATAAACTGCCCAACGCCGTACGCCATGAAGAACATGGTTCCAATAAGTCCCGCTTGCGGTTTTGTAAAAACATTATCTATTATCATTCCTGCAAGTGCCGCCGTAAAATTTAAACGTCCTAAATACGAAACGCTATATGCGAGCCAACACAAAAGAAATAAAACCTTACTCGTCTTTTTGTCACTTAAATTTTTATACATAGCTAGAACCCCGATTTTTTTATAATAATCAATACTTTATATTATACTTTTAATTGGTTGCATTTGTCAACTTTAATTTTCAAAAACGGCTTTATTTTAAATAAAAAGAACAGAAAAAGTGCTTAGGCTTGTCGAGACACAAGCCTAAACACTTTTGATTAAAGATTTCTTAAATCTTTTTAGGGTTTTTCTTCAATTCCAGCTTCGAGCATAATTTTATGTTGTTCTTCGATTTTTTCTCGTGCCAAACGCAATTCCTCTTGTGTCATTTTTTCGTTTGTGATATCGGTTAAGGAACCATAAAACACATACCTGTCACCAACCTGCGTTAAATACTTTAAACGCAAGCGAACCCATATGAGAGAACCGTCCTTGCGATAACGACGATACTCGCCTTGGGCAAAATCTTTAGTTTCGGTCGCTGTACGAAAAATTTCTAAAACCTTGTTATAGTCTTGTGCATATATGACTTTTGTAATAATTCCCGTTGCACTATCAAAGTCACGGTCAGAACCTGTCAAGTCATAATATCCATCGTTAACACGGAGTATTTCAATCTGGTCGTTGTACGTCTCATATATTGCAACGGCACTAACAATGCTACTAAATACCATATTTGCCTGTGCATCGGGCGACCATATATCGTCTATATCAATATCGTTTTGCAAAATATTTTCTTGTGATTTCTTATTTTTTAAGGCGTCAGCCCTCATCATATTTTCATACTCTGGTACAGGAAGAGGCTTTGAAAAATAATAGCCTTGTCCATCAGGACAACCGATACTTCGTAAAAAATCAGACTGTTCTTTTGTTTCTATTCCCTCAGCGATAACATGTAGATTTAACCATTTTGCCATGCGAACTACTGATGACAATATATTACTGCCCTTATTCCTCTCGCCTTTAAAATCGGATAAAAATCTTAAATCTATTTTAAGTACGTCTACAGGGATTTCTTTTAGCATATTTAATGAAGAATATCCACTTCCAAAATCGTCCATCATCATAACAAATCCATAACTTTGTAGACGACCCATTATGTCGCTTAGCAATTTCTTGTTATCAGTATACGCACTTTCAGTAAGCTCAAGCTCTAGTAAATTTGGCGGAATCCGATATTTTTCTACTAAATTAATTATAGTTTCACAAAGTTGAGGATTATACAGATTCACCTTTGAAATATTAACCGAAACCGGGTATGGGTCTTCCCCTTCGTCCAACCATTTTCTTAAAAGCTTACAAACCTTTTCCCAAATATACGCATCTAGTTTCATAATAAAGCCATTGCGTTCAAAAATAGGAATAAAGTCGTTTGGATAAATCATTCCTTTTACAGGGTGTACCCATCTTGCCAAAGCCTCTGCACCACAAATGGAATTATTATTCAGTTTATACTTAGGTTGCAAATATACTTGAAACTCTTCCTCTGCCAATGCGATATTCATCATATTTATAATTTCTTGTTCTTTTCTAATATTTCTCGACAATTTTTCATCAAAATATGCATGCCTTATCAGATAATTTCCCTTTATGGTCTGCTGTGCTAATTTTGCAAAATCGCACATAACGTCAATGGGAATAGTTCTGTCATCAATAATATAAATTCCAATTGATGGAACAATATCAAAATCCAAATTATAATTGGGTCCAACATTCTCCAAAATTGCCACAAACTCGTCCACTTTTTTTGTATAATTTGGAACGCACGCACAAAATACGTCGGCTTCTAAACGCCCATAACTGCCTTTTTCGAACTTTAAAACTTCATTCTTTAAAATTTCACCTAGATATGTAAGCAGTTTGTTTCCTTCTTCGACACCAAATAATTCGTTTATAATCTTAAAGCGATTAATATCAAAACGGATTATTACAAAATCCTTATTCTGATAATCTTTTAATAACTTTTTAGTGTTTTCATAAAAACTCCGCTTATTATAAATTCCTGTCACTGCATCAAATTCCGCATCATATTTTAAGCGATTTAAATAATTTACTTCATTATTTATATCTTTAATCGTTCCTATCGTACGTATTAAAGTTCCTTTTCCGTTATAATTACAATGTGCGGATATTTTGCACCACACAAACTCATCGGCCGTTTTTTTAATACGAACGGTCGTTTCAACAAATTCAGAACCACGATACATTGGATTAAAGAAGTCTTTTACCATTTGCTTTTTGTCGTCATCGTGAATAGATTCCAGATTTGGTTCTGTTATAAAGCTTTTTTGCATTTCTGCAGCTCCATTTTCAAACTCTTGGAAATTTTCAGAACAGTAAAACATCTTTTTCTCAAAGTTCCATTCAAACACTATTGACCCGGTTTGCTTTGTAATAATTTCATAACGTTCTTGTTCTTCGTTTCGTTCTTTTAATAGCCTATTTGATTTCTCAAGTGATTCAATATTTTTCTTCTCAAGGCGTCGAATCTTTGTAATATCTTGAATCATACACGCACAATATCCACGCCGTGGCGAATAAAAATAGTTAGAATAGTAACGTTTTGATAGGTCATGCGATGATTTTTCAACGGTATATTGACGACCTTCAATAATTATATCTGTATATATTTTTGTAAAAAGAATTTCGTCAGTCGGAAGTATCTCTAA
>JAVXFE010000119.1:0-6276 GCA_036658075.1 Oscillospiraceae bacterium | reverse complement strand
ATGTGCGATAGATTTCCCATGATTGGCATAAGAATATTCGCAAAGGTGTTTGCCTTTGTTGCCGAGCCTTGAAGCTTTTCATTTAATTTATCAAAAGCTTTTTTCGACTCATCTTCATGACAAAATACTTTTACAACTTTTTGACCCTCTATCATTTCTTCGATATATCCGTTTACTGCACCCATATCACGTTGCTGTTCTTTATAAAACTTTGATGACTTTCCACCAATTTTTTTAATAGCAAGCATCATTACAATAAGTGTCAAGACCACCAAAATCGTAAGAACCGGGCTTATTATAATCATCATTACAAACACGCCCATAACAGTGATTAACGATGAAACCATCTGCACCAAGCTTTGGGACAGCATATCACGAAGTGTATCTGAATCATTTGTAAAACGACTCATAATCTCACCATGTGGGTGTGTATCAAAATACTTTATAGGCAGTTTTTGTAAATGTGCAAACAAATCACATCTTATTTTATACAGAGTGCCGATAGCAACGTTTATCATTAATCGAGCATATAACCAACCGGAAAACGCTCCAAAAACATAAACAATCGCCATAACTGTAACGATACCAAGTAATCCTGAAAGGTCTGGATTATTCTGTCCGATAAATGGCGTTATATAGTCATTTATTATAGGCTTTAAGAGATAAGTTCCAATTATTCCCGAAGCTGAACTTATCATAATAGCTATAAAAACAATAACAAGTTGCCATTTATATTCACCTACATATTTTAGAATTCGCTTGATTGTGCTTTTAGGGTTTTGTACTTTAGAACCAATCATAGGCTTATTTCCATGAGGCATTTACGCCACCCCCTTTTGTTGCGAATTATAAACTTCACGGTAGATTTCGTTGTTTTTGAGAAGTTCATCATGTGTTCCGATTGCATTAACACGTCCACTATCCATAACGATAATCTTATCTGCATCAGAAACCGACGTTATTCTCTGTGCAATTATGATAGTGGTAGTATCTTTAAGTTCTCGTGCAAACGCCGACCGAATTTTACTGTCCGTTGCCGTATCTACCGCACTTGTACTGTCGTCAAGGATTATAATTTTTGGCTGTTTAAGTAACGCTCTTGCAATGCACAAACGTTGCTTTTGTCCACCTGAAACGTTAACGCCGCCCTGACCTAAATTTGTCTGATATCCATCAGGAAACGACATAATAAAGTCGTGGGCCTGTGCCGCCTTGCACGCCGTTATAATTTTCTCATCTGTGGCGTTTTCGTTGCCCCAACGCAAGTTTTCAATAATCGTCCCCGAAAACAAAACGTTATTTTGCAAAACCATTGCAACTTCATTTCTAAGAGTTTTTAGGTCATAATCCCGAACGTCCACACCGCCAACCTTAACGTTTCCTTCTGCCACATCATAAAGTCGTGGTATCAACTGTACAAGCGACGTTTTTGCCGACCCGGTACCTCCAATAATCCCCACGGTTTCTCCTGATTTTATATCAATATCAATGTGTCGCACAGCACAATTCGTAATATCCTTTGAATAACTAAAAGCAACATTTTCGAATTTAACCGAACCGTCTTTGACTTTTTTATCGTGATTTATTGGGTCTTTAATGTCAATTTCTTCTTGTAAAACTTCAGTAATACGTATTGCTGATGCTTTTGAAATCACCAACATAACAAACGCCATAGAAATCATCATAAGAGACATTAGAATTTGGGTTATATATGTAATAAAGCTCACAATTTCACCCGTTTGCATAGCGCCATTTACAATCATGTTTCCACCAAACCACAATACTGAAACAATACATGCATACACAATAATCTGCATAATCGGCATGTTTAAAATAATAAGTTTTTCAGCATCTTTACTTTTCTGTCCAACTTGCCCTGCCGCATTTTCAAACTTCTTTTCCTCATACTCACCACGGACAAACGCTTTTACAACACGAATACCAATTAAACATTCCTGCACTCGACTATTTAGCTTGTCGTATTTTTTAAGCATGGATTGAAACTTTGGATATGCATGCGAAATAATAATAGCTATAGCTACCCCTAAAACTGGAATTGCTAAAAGAAACATAAGCGACATTTTCGCATTAATATTAAACGCCATAAACGTTGCCATAATTAGCATAAGTGGCGCCCGAATAAGCATTCTGATTATCATCATAAAAGCGTTTTGTGTATTTGTAACATCAGTCGTAAGCCTTGTAACAAGCGAGGGAGTGCTAAATTTATCTACATTATAAAACGAAAAATCTTGTATCTTATAAAACAGCTTTTCTCTAATAGTTTTTGCAAACCCCATTCCGGATACAGCAGCGGTTCTTCCTGCTGCCGCTCCAAAACACAATGAAAATATTGACATAAGCACCATAAGTCCGCCCATTTCCAAAACATAACCAATATCACCGTTTTGGATTCCAATATCCACAAGTTTCGCCATAATAAATGGAATAAGTGTCTCCATAACAACTTCACCAACTATCAAAAGCGGTGTACATATAGCAAGTTTTTTATACTTGCCTTTCAAGCATTTTGCAAGTTCTTTTAGCACATTATCACTTCCTTAATTTTAAAACCCCAATAACTCCCGATGTCATATTTCTATGCACGCATTAAATCAATTCTATAAATTTTTCAGTATATGTTTTCATTCCGTTTATTTCATCATCACTTGGAACAAAACATGCCTTAAATCCATTTTCAAACGCTTTAAGCTTTAAATCATTAATTCGATTTACAACCATAGGCACGCCTTCACCGCTCCAACCGAAAGAGCCAAACACTCCAACGTTTTTGCCACGATTCCACACTGCATCAATCGTTGAAATCACATCCCAAATAGGTTTTAAAGCATCACGGTTTATGGTTGGCGTTCCTAACATAATCGCATCAGATGTATCAATCGCCTCTTTTATTTCACCCATGTCACTTTTAATGACATCAAAAGTTCTACACTTCATTCCTTTGTTTTCAATAACTTCTTTTGCAATGCTTGCCATTTGTCTTGTACACCCATATGCCGAAACATAAAAAATCGAAACTTCTTTTGGGTCATTTTTTAGATTTACAGCCTCACTGCTCCACTCACGATATTTATCGATGCATTCTTTAACGCTATCGGTTAAAACAGGACCATGAGATGTGCAAACCGTGTCAAACTTTAAATTCTTAATTTTATCAAGACCGTTTAAAACCGCACTCTTAAATGGTCCGAATATTGCCGCATAATAATATGCAAAAGCTTTATCATAATTCTCTTTTTGGGTCACATATTTATCAAATAATTTAGTCTCACAATAATGTGCGCCAAGGAAGTCACAAGAAAACAAAACCTCATCCTCTTCCACATATGTGAACATAGAGTCAGGCCAATGGAGCATTGGTGCAACTAAAAATTTGAGCGTTTTCCCACCTAGGTCAATGACATCACCATCACGTGCAATTTGTGATTTAAACTCCATATTTGTGATTTGCTTTATGTTGTTTGTACCCGCAACGGTAGCAACAACAATAATATTAGGATTAATCTCTAAAATACGTCTTAGACTTCCGCTATGGTCAGGTTCTGTGTGATTTAAAACGACATAGTCCACATTCTTTAAATCACAAATAGAGGACACGTTTTCAAAATATTCGTCAAAGAACTTGCTATGCGATGTTTCAATCAACGCCGTTTTTTTATCGCCTTGAACAACATATGCGTTATAAGTAGTTCCAAACTCAGTCTGCATGATTATATCAAAGACTCTAAGGTTTGGGTTTTGAACTCCAACAGAATTTATTCCTTCTTTAATAATATGAGTAGTCATAAAATGCTCCTTATCTTTAAGTTATTGTAAAATTATTACATGTAAAGTTCTTAGGTAAAAGTTCAGGCGGGGAAATCCCCGCCCTTTTGTCAACTATTCGGCTGAAAATTGGTCTTTCCCTACACCACATAATGGGCATACCCAGGTTTCAGGCAAATCTTCAAAGGCTGTTCCGGCAGGAATTCCTGCATCAGAATCGCCAAGTTCAGGATCATAAACATATCCACAAACATCACATACATACTTATTCATATTGTCACCTCCATGCAAACTTAATGTATATACTCAATTTTAACACTATTAAAAATGTATGTCAATTAGTATTTTAGTCAAAAATCCATCATTATATTCTCATATTACAAGACATTTTTATAACTGTAAAAAAGTTTGTGAGTTGTATTGACAAACAGTACCAAATAGCGTATCATAGGTTTTAATAAATTAAACTAAATAAAATTACAAACGAGGTACTTAATAATGAGCAAATTAATATTGTTTCAAGGCGACAGTGTCACGGATTGTGACCGTAGCCGTGAAGATTTAAACGATTTGGGTTTAGGATATCCTAAATTTGTAGCAGGGTTTTTTAATGCTCGCTATCCAGGTGAAGACGTTAATTTTCTTAATCGTGGAATTAGCGGTAATCGAGTTCGTGATCTAAAAGCCAGATGGGCTAATGATTGTATAGCTTTAAAACCCGATATCGTTTCTATATTAATCGGAATTAACGATACTTGGCGTCGATATGATGAGGCAAACGACCCAACAACCGCTGCTGAATACGAAAGCGATTATCGTTATATACTAAATGAAATTAAAACTAAACTCCCAAACACAGAAATTGTTATGATGGAACCGTTTGTATTGCAAAGTCCTCCTGACCGCCTTATATGGCGTGAAGATTTAGACCCAAAAATTCACGTCGTACGTAAATTGGCAGCTGAATTTGGGGCAACTTTCATTGCCTTAGACGGCATTTTTGCTGAGGCTTCTATTGCGTCTTATCCTGCAAAGTGGTCAGCAGATGGCGTTCATCCTTCTCCAAATGGACACGCACTTATCGCTGAAAATTGGTTAAACGCCATGAATTTTTAACTTTAACTTATTACTTGTTGAATTAGAAGGGAATTTTAAGATATGATAATGAAAAAGATTGATATGAGTGTGGATTATGAAAAAATGGGTGTGACTCCTCCAATTGAAAAGGCGTCACTCCTTACCTATATTTTAGACGCCGAACCACTTCATAGTTCTATATGGAATAAACGTCCTGCTGTAATCGTGTGCATGGGAGGCGGATATGAATTTAAATCCGAACGTGAAGGTGAGCCTGTAGTTCTTAAATATTGTGCGGCGGGATGTCATGGTTTCTTACTTGATTATTCTGTATCTCCCACGGGCTGGCCTGCGGCGACGTGTGAGCTTGCAAAAGCGATTGCGTATGTCCGAAGCATTGCTGATGAATATGATATAGACAGCGAAAGAGTCTATGTTTGCGGATTTTCTGCCGGCGGTCATTTGGCTGCAAGTTCCGGCGTGTATTGGGATAATGACCTGGTTCATAAATTTTCACAGACCAAGAATGACGAAAACAGACCAGACGGCATGATTTTAGGTTATCCTGTTATTTCGAAAAAAGATAGCATCACTCATGGCACAACTCGCAACGTTTTTGTTGATGGAAAGCCTGAAAACCTTGACATATTTGCCCTTGATGAAAATGTAACACAAAGCACTCCAAAAACTTTCTTATGGCACACTTTTGAAGATAATTGCGTACCTGTAGAGAATTCAATGGATTTTGGCATGGCTTTACTTAAAAACAGAGTTCCTTTTGAGATGCATATTTTCCCAAAAGGTGGGCATGGTCTCTCTCTGGCAAACCCCATCACCTCTACTGATGAAACGCAAAATATCCCTGCAAACCAACCATGGATTGACTTATCCATTGAATGGTTAAAGGGATAATGCACATATATCTATTAACTAACACCTCATATGCAACGCTGTTTTCGGCATTGTACATGAGGTGTTTCGTGTTATATATCATCTAATTTCCAATTAATTTCACTTAGCCCATTTTGCTTTAAAAATTCGTTGCACTTTGCAAAATGACCATTTCCAAAAAAGCCGTTGTAAGCGGAAAGCGGACTTGGGTGTGCCGACTCTAAAATCTTATGCTTTGGATTTGTAATAAGGCTCTTTTTTCGCCTGGCATTTGCACCCCATAACAGAAAAACTATGGGTGTATCATGACCATTTAGTATATCAATAATATTGTCAGTAAACCTCTCCCAACCTATAGTTTTATGGCTGTTTGGAAGTCCTTCTCGCACAGTTAGCACCGCATTTAACAATAAAACCCCTTGAGATGCCCACGCCGTTAAACAGCCATGGTTTGGCGGCGAAATGTTAAGTTCTGTTTCAATTTCTTTGAAAATATTTTTTAGCGATGGTGGCGGCTTAATC
>JAVXFE010000118.1:0-6293 GCA_036658075.1 Oscillospiraceae bacterium | reverse complement strand
CGTGATTCTGAATTTATGGACACGGTATTTACCGAAAACAAAATTGAGTCGGTAATCCAGTTTGCGGCGGATTCTTTGGTTGGTGAAAGCGTTACTGACCCACTTAAATATTATAATAATAATGTGGTCTCAACGTTAAATCTTCTTAATAAAATGAAGCAACATGGCACTGATAAAATCGTGTTTTCTTCCACGGCGGCAACGTACGGCGAACCTAAAAACATCCCGATTTTGGAGACCGACCCAACTATTCCAACAAATCCATACGGTGAAACAAAGCTGTCTGTTGAGAAAGCACTTAGGTGGTGCTATGAAGCATATGGCATACAATATACAGCACTTAGATATTTTAACGCTGCAGGCG
This sequence comes from Oscillospiraceae bacterium, assembly GCA_036658075.1. Lineage (GTDB taxonomy): Bacteria > Bacillota > Clostridia > Monoglobales > Monoglobaceae > JAVXFE01. The sequence goes on along the minus strand of JAVXFE010000118.1, from coordinate 5,929 downwards.
CACATATTAGTGGAAAAATAGGTGAAGACCATACTCCGGAGTCCCACCTTATTCCAATAATATTGGCAACGGCTTTGGGACAGCGTGAAAGTATTTCGATATTCGGCGATGATTATCCTACTGAAGACGGGACTTGTATACGAGACTATATACACGTAACGGATTTGGCGGCGGCACACGTTCTCGCCCTCGATAAAATGCGAAAAGATGGCAAAAGTAATATTTATAATCTAGGAAATGGTAACGGATTTTCTGTACAAGAAGTTATCACTCTTGCGAGAAAAGTTACAGGTTGTGAGATTAAAGCAGAAGTTTCCATGCGTCGTGCAGGCGATCCTGCTGTTTTGATTGCATCATCTGAAAAGGCACAAAAGGAACTTGGGTGGACGCCGAAATATAATGACCTTTCTACAATAATTAAATCAGCGTGGGAATGGCATTCTAATCACCCTAACGGATTTGATGATAAAAAATAAATCAGTGAGGTATTTTTATGAACGAAAAAAAGATAGAACGCATAAACGAGCTTGCAAAACTTGCAAAAGTTAGAGATTTAACAGAAGCAGAAACAGCAGAACGTGTTAAATTACGCGAAGAATACATTAAATCTTTCCGTTCCAGTTTAACAAAACAACTCGATAATGTTAGAATTTTAGATAAAGATGGGAAAAAATCAAAATTGAAGAAAAAATCATAAAAAGAGCCGCCGTTACGAAAATAGGTAACGGCGGCTTTGTACTAAGTTTTATCATGGCTTTGTCAAATTCCAAATGGATATGGGAATGCGGCGGCGGACATGATTTGTGGTTTGTTACGCATAAAGAATAATATTATCGTAAGCGGTAATTTCCCAAAAAGACACAAAAATGCGAAAATTAATGCATGTTTCGGGTCTGTTAAAAAGAAAAATTTGTGCAATAATAATGCTAAGATTGCGTTTAAAAATAGGCTAGGCAAGAAAAACCAAAAACCGCCAAAATATTCGAGTGCGATTTGTAATAAAAATAATAGAGGCAGTACGACCGTAAGCTTTTTGATTCTAAACCCTTTTAAGAGATATTCTTCGGTTAAACAGCCGATTATAGCATATTGAACTATTGGAATAAAAGCTATCCATGAATATTTGACTTGGTTGTTTCGTGCAATGCTGTATAAACTGATTGCACACGCAATATATATAGCAATAGTGTATGCGATATGCACGCCCTGAGCGAAAGTTGTTATTCCGTGTGAGATTGCTTGCATTATTGAATTCATCTTGAATCATCCTTTGCATGTGTTCTTTTATTTATATCGCTTACAAATATATCATAAATATATCAATAATGCAACATAAAGTTTTGAAGTTTTAAAATATTCGCTAAAATAAACGTTTAGACCTTGACAGTGAATGCATTTTATTCTATACTATTATATAGTAGACGAAAAATAGGATTTAGTAGCCTTTTTGATGTTTGAATGCAGATACATACTTAATATATTTAGTCGGAAGGAATGATTTTACTTGGCAAATGAAAAAAAATTAGTACAAGATATTACACCAATGGGTGAGGATTTTGCTCAATGGTATACAGATATAATTAAAAAGGCACAACTTGTTGAATATTCAGGAGTAAAAGGCTGTATGGTAATTCAGCCTTATGGTTATGCAATATGGGAAAATATTCAAAAAGAAATGGATAGACGCTTTAAAGAAACTGGTGTCGAAAACGTTTATATGCCTATGTTTATCCCCGAAAGCCTTCTTCAGCGTGAAAAAGACCACGTTGCAGGGTTTGCACCTGAAGTTGCTTGGGTAACGCATGGCGGAAATGAAAAACTTCCTGAAAGATTGTGCGTTAGACCTACATCTGAAACTTTGTTCTGTGAACATTATGCTAATATTGTTCAATCTTATCGTGACCTACCAAAATTATATAACCAATGGTGTAGCGTTGTACGATGGGAAAAAACTACTCGCCCATTTTTAAGGCATATGGAATTTTTATGGCAAGAGGGTCATACTGCACACGCAACACAGGAAGAAGCGCAAAAACGCACAATTCAAATGCTAAATCTATACGCGGATTTTTGTGAAACTGAACTTGCTATCCCTGTTGTAAAAGGGCAAAAAACCGATAAGGAAAAATTTGCAGGTGCCGAGAAAACATATACAATCGAAAGCCTTATGCATGATGGAAAAGCACTGCAATCAGGCACAAGTCACAACTTTGGCGATGGTTTTGCAAAAGCCTTTGACATTAAATATTTAGATGAAAATAATGAACTAACCTATGTTCATCAAACTTCATGGGGAATGTCAACCCGTATAATTGGTGCGATAATTATGGTTCATGGTGATGATGCAGGTCTAAAATTACCGCCGAGGATTGCACCGATACAAGCGGTGATTATTCCTGTTGCACAACACAAAGAAGGCGTCTTAGAGCGTGCAAATGAGCTAAAAGAACAGCTTTCTAAAAAGTTTAGAGTTAAAATTGACGATAGCGATAAGTCTCCGGGTTGGAAGTTTAGTGAATATGAAATGCGTGGCGTTCCTATTCGTATCGAAATTGGACCTAAGGACATCGAAAAAAATCAAGCGGTTATTGTTAGCCGTGTTGACCGTGAAAAATCATTCGTATCCCTTGATAATATAGAAGAGGAAGTCGCAAAATCGCTTGAAAAAATTCAAGCTCAAATGCTTGAAGCGGCACAAAAAAACCGAGACGAAAAGACAAGTGTCGCTCATAATTATGATGAGTTTAAACAACTTGTAGCTGAAAAAGGCGGGTTTGTTAAAGCAATGTGGTGTGGCGACGAGGCGTGCGAGCTTAAAATAAAAGAGGAAACAACAGCAACGTCCAGATGCATTCCGTTTGAACAAGAAACGCTTAGCGATACATGTGTATGTTGTGGAAAACCAGCAAGCAAAATGGTTTATTGGGGTAAGGCTTATTAAATTTATGGAGGTGATTCTAAATGTGGCTGGAAAACTTTTACCATTCGGCATTGAATCAATTCGCTTTGTTTAGAATTACCGATGCTATAGATATTTTGATTGTGTCGTATATTATATATAAGGCTCTTAAATTTATACGTGATACACGTACGGTTCAGCTTTTAAAAGGTGTTGCACTTTTGTTTGTGCTAATGCAAGTTAGCTTTTTTGCAAAATTAAACACCCTGCATTTTATATTGAGTAACGTTCTTCAATTAGGCGTAATTGCTTTGCTTATTGTATTTCAACCCGAACTTAGGCGAGCCCTTGAACAAGTTGGACGAACCTCACTTAGTAAATGGGTGAATAGTTCAAGCGATGAATTTAGCCTGGAAAAACTAAATATGATACGTGAAATTTCTCGTGGTTCGCAGGCTATGTCCAATGATAAAACCGGTGCATTAATGGTTATTGAAAAGGACGATAATATAAACGCACTCGTTAGCTCTGGGATTATGGTTCACGCTGAAACCACAAGTGAACTTTTAGAAAATATCTTTGTTCCAAACACACCGCTTCATGATGGTGCGGTCGTTTTTAGAGATAATAAAATTGAATTTGCGACATGTGTTTTGCCATTGTCACAAAACCCAAATTTGCGACAGGAATTAGGAACTCGCCATAGAGCGGGACTTGGAATATCCGAAGAATCAGATGCGGTTGTAGTTATTGTCTCTGAAGAAACAGGGAAGATTTCTGTTGCATATAAAGGTGCTTTGGAAACGGGATTTAGTGAAGATACCCTTAAAGCAAAATTGACAGATTTACTATCACGTGAAGATGTTGAAGTGAAAAAGAAGAGGTTTGGTATCTTCAAAAGGAAGGAGAATAAAAAATGAAAAAACTCCTAGCAAGAGATGGTTTTTTGAAAATATTCTCCGTGTTGATTGCGATAATAATTTGGATATACATTATTATTGTGCTTGACCCTACAATTGAAGTTACTGTTCGTGACGTGCCTGTACAGTTTGTAGGACAGGAAGTGCTGGCTACAAATGGGCTTAGTGTCGTTAGTGAGTCGGCGACAACCGTTACCATGAAGGTAAAAGGCAGTCGTAAAAAAATGGGCAGTAATGATATGAAAAACATCATTGCAAAAGTTGATTTGGCTGAAATTAATAAAGAAGGCACCCAAACCTTGCCGGTTGAAGTTGTTGTCCCTTTTGAAAATTCTGGGGTTAGCTCAAAAACGCCATACAGTATCGACGTTTTGACTGAAAAATATGTTGAAAAGAAAATTGGCGTTCAAGTGGTAACGACGGGGCATTTAGCACCTAATTTTATGCCTGGAAATATAAATATTGAACCGAAAGAAATAACTTTAAAGGGTGCTGAATCCGTTGTGGGTAAGGTTTCAAAAGCTGTGGTCGGGTTTGACTATTCAACCGCAGATGTGGATATCGATGTAGACAGCCCAATAAAGCTCTATGGAATAGATGGCAAGGAAATTCTGTCCCGTGATGCACTTACTGGGCGTATGCAAAAAAGTGCAGATGTGGCAAAGATTCACTGCCCTGTGCTGAAGCTGAAAAAGGTTGGTATTGAACTGGATTTCGGGACAACAACTTTGAGTCCTGATATGTCGAAATACCGTACAGAACCGAACCAAATTTCTATTTATGGAGATAATGGCGTAACGGCGGATATTAATTCTATTAAAACAGAGCCGATTCTACTAGATAAATTTAAGGATAAAGAGAAGATAAAGGTGAAATTACAGGTTCCTCCTGGCGTAAAAGTCATGGACGATATTTTGGAGGTAGAAGTTATTGCAAATAATAATAAGTAATATAAAAATGCCAATTAAACATGAAGAACATGAAGTTATAACAACCGCACAAGAGATTGTGCGGTTACGTTCTATCGATGCAAATAACTTCCGGATTTACAAACAATCAATAGATGCAAGGCGAAAAAATAATATTCATTATGAATACCAAGTCGTTGCAAATACCGATTTTGATAAAGAGATTTTGGATAAAGATATCAAATATTTTGATGAAAGTGCGGATATCGAATTTACAAAATGCTCCAAAATCGACAAGCGTCCAATCGTTGTTGGAATGGGACCTTGTGGCATTTTTGCAGCGTATGCACTTGCGAAATCAGGGAATCCTCCAATTATTTTAGAACGTGGCGGAGATGTCCATGAAAGGGTTTTAGCAATCAAAAAGTTTAGAAAGTTTGGAGAACTTGACCCGAACTCAAATGTCCAATTTGGTGAAGGCGGTGCCGGGACATTTTCTGATGGAAAGTTAAATACCAGGATTAGCGACCCACGACAAAGGTTTGTCTTAAAAACGTTTGTAGAAAACGGGGCGCCAGCAGATATTATGTATAAATCAAAACCGCATATTGGCACGGACAAGCTTCGTGGAGTTTTAAAAGCAATGCGAAAATCATTGATAAATATGGGGACTATCATTAAATTTAATACCCGCCTTACGGATATCGAAATTAAAGATGGAAAAGTTACTGGTGTTATTATTAACGATTCTGAAAAGATTGAATGTGACACTTTGGTTATGGCAATTGGACATAGCAGTCGTGATACCTATGAAATGCTATATAAAAATGGCATAAATATGGAACAAAAGGCGTTTGCGATTGGCGTTAGAATTGAACATAGACAAGAGAAAATTGATGAACTTCAATACGGAAGTTCTAAGCTTGGATTACCGGCGGCAGAATATCGTGTGACTTATAATGGAAAAGACAGAAGTTGCTATTCGTTTTGTATGTGTCCGGGCGGAAGCGTAATTAATGCTTCATCTGAAGATGGAGGGCTTGTTGTAAATGGAATGAGTGAACATAGCCGAAATGGCGAAAATGCAAATAGTGCTTTGGTTGTGAACGTTAATCCATCTGATTTTGGTGATGATTCACCTTTGTCAGGCGTTGAATTTCAAAGAAAATACGAACGTTTAGCGTTTGAATTAGGTGGCGGTG
>JAVXFE010000117.1:0-6308 GCA_036658075.1 Oscillospiraceae bacterium | reverse complement strand
GTTGACCAAATTGTGGATACTATTGGCGCTATGCCTAAGGGTTCAAAAATTCAAGTTTTGGCACCTATTGCACGTGGGCGAAAAGGCGAATACGTAAAAACCTTTGCCGATGCACGGAAAAACGGATTTATGCGTGTGCGAATCGATGGAGAAACTATTGCGTTATCTGAAAATATAGAGCGACTTGATAAGCAAAAAAAGCACGATGTCGATGTGGTTATTGATAGATTAGTTATCAAAGACGGCATGGAAAAACGCCTTGCGGATTCGGTTGAAACAGCCCTTAGCATGACTCACGGACTTGTTGCGATTGAAATTATTGGCGGTGAGGAATTAACGTTTAGCCAAAATTATGCATGTGAAGAATGTGGCATAAGCATGGAAGAATTAACGCCTCGAATGTTCTCATTTAACACGCCATATGGGGCGTGTCCGAGTTGTATGGGACTCGGAAACATTATTAAAGTTGACCCAAATTTGGTTATCCCAAATAAAAAGCTTAGCATAAACCAAGGGGCGATTGTGGCAAGCGGGTGGAATGGAACCGACCCCACAAGCATTTCAAAAATGTACTATGAAGGGCTTGCGAAACATTATGGGTTTAGCTTAGACGTGCCTGTTTCAAAGCTTCCACCTGAAATCCTTGACATAATTTTATATGGCACAGGAAAGCAAAAAATCAAGTTAACTTATGACCGAAAGTTTTCAAAAGGTGAGCAGGTTACACGTTTTGAAGGGGTTGTTAACAACTTAGAACGTCGTCATATGGAGACTGGTTCTGAATGGATGAAAGCGGAGATTGAAACGCTTATGGTAAACATGCCATGCCCTGATTGTAAAGGGGCAAGGCTTAAAAGTGAAACTCTTGCAGTAACTGTTGGTGGAATAAATATTAACACGGTGTCGAACTTTTCGATTACGAAGGCAAAAGAATTTTTCGGTAGCCTAAACTTGGATTTATCGAAAAAAGATAAAATTATTGCCGTTCAAGTTTTAAAAGAAATTAATGAACGATTGAACTTCTTGGTAAATGTTGGACTTGATTATTTAACTTTATCACGAAGTGCAGGGACTCTTTCAGGCGGAGAAGCACAGAGAATACGCCTAGCAACGCAAATAGGCTCGGGACTTATGGGCGTGGTTTATATCCTTGATGAACCTAGCATTGGATTACATCAGAGGGACAACGACCGCTTGATTGCGACACTGAAACGCCTTAGAGATTTAGGAAATACTCTCTTGGTTGTGGAGCATGATGAAGATACCATGTTTGCGGCAGACCACATAATCGACATTGGACCTGGTGCCGGAATTCACGGCGGTGAGGTCGTGGCACAAGGTACTGTTACGGATATTATGGAGTGTGAGAATTCTATAACAGGTCAATATCTAAGCGGAAAAATGAAGATTCCGATTCCTGCTGTACGCCGAAAAGGAAATGGCTTAAAGCTCGAAGTCAAAGGTGCGGCAGAAAATAATCTAAAGGATATAAATGTAAAAATACCTCTAGGCACATTTACTTGTGTGACGGGAGTTTCAGGGAGCGGAAAAAGTTCATTTATTAACGAGATTTTGTATAAGGTTTTGGCAAACGAGCTTAATGGTGCAAAAAAGAGACCAGGGAAGTTTAAATCAATAAAAGGTGTGGAAAATCTGGATAAAGTTATCGATATTGACCAGTCGCCAATTGGTAGGACTCCACGTAGCAACCCTGCAACGTACACTGGACTTTTTGGCGATATTCGAGAGCTGTTCGCATTGACGCCCGAGGCAAAAATGAGAGGTTATAAGGCAGGAAGGTTTAGCTTTAATGTTAAAGGCGGAAGGTGCGAAGCGTGTAGCGGAGACGGAATAATTAAAATTGAGATGCACTTTTTGGCGGACGTTTATGTTCCGTGTGAAATCTGTAACGGAAAGCGTTATAACCGTGAAACCTTAGAGGTAAAATATAAAGGCAAAAATATTCAGGAAGTTTTGGAAATGACGGTTGAAGAAGGGTGTGCATTTTTTGAAAATATTCCAAAGATAAACAGAAAATTGCAAACACTTTTGGAAGTTGGTCTGGGATATGTGAAAATCGGACAACCTTCAACCACTTTATCGGGTGGCGAGGCACAACGTGTAAAACTTGCAACAGAGCTTAGCAAGCGTAGCACAGGTAAAACTATTTATATTTTAGACGAGCCTACCACGGGATTGCATACCGCTGATGTGCATAAGCTTATAGAGGTTTTACAAAGATTGGTTGATGCCGGGAACACGGTTCTTGTAATTGAACATAATTTGGATATTATAAAAATATCTGATTATATAATCGATTTGGGACCTGATGGCGGAGATTGTGGCGGTGAAGTTTTAGTTTGTGGAACGCCTGAAAAAGTGGCAAAATGTGAAAAATCATACACGGGTAAATATTTAAAAAAAGCCTTAACTGATGGAAAAAGCAAATAGATTTATGGAAATAATAGCCTTAACATTTTATAAAATGTTAAGGCTATTTTCTTGTCTTTTATGGTTTTTTAGTTGAAGAATGTTGAGTTCCTGCCTGGTCTATTTCATAATTTTCGTTTAAGATTAATTGTGAAATTGGAATAATTTTATAGCCGTCCGCTTGTAATTTTTCGAGGATTGTTGGAAGTGCCTCTGGCGTATGTAGTGCCGCATTGTGGAATAAAACTATTGACCCGGGTTTTACACGGGTTAAAACTCTTTCACAAATTTCAGAAGCGGATAAGTTCTTCCAGTCAAGCGAATCAACCGACCACTGAATCGTGTGATAGTTTATTTCACGCATTGCACCGACTAAATCGTTGTTATAATCTCCATACGGTGGACGGAAAAGTGTAGGCTTAACGCCCGTTATACTTTCGATTTTCTTGCCACAGTCTTCTACTTCTTGTTTCATTTTTTCTTTTGAAAGTTGTGTCATATGCGGGTGAGTGCTGGAATGATTCATGATTTCGTGTCCTGCATTTGCCAATTCTTTTACCGATTCAGGGTAGTTGTCAACCCAGCCACCTACCAAGAAAAAAGTTGCCTTTACGTTGTATTTATTTAATATTTCTATTAATTTCCCGGTATCCTCATTTCCCCAGGCGGCATCAAAAGATATTGAAATTGTCTTATCTGATTCATTTTTATCAACACAATATATTGGCAAATCTCGTTGCGGTTTTGAGACGGTTACGGCTTCGCTTCGACCAATTAGCACAAGTGATATTATTGATACAAGTACAATAGCAAAAATAATACCTGTTTTTTTCGTTAAAATCCAGATTTTCATACAAATCCCCCTTTTTAGATTTATACGCTATTTTAAAGAGGTTTAGTACATATTTGAAACAAATTTATTGGATAGTTTATGTTAAAATGTAAATGCTTTGTCAGCATTATTTTGTACCTTTTAGCATTATTTTGTATTTGTTTAACTTTTTACAATAAGATATAATTAGTATAAAGAATTTTAGTAAAAATTCACAAGATATATATAAAATATAGGAGGGAAAGGATAGCAAATATGAGAAAGATATGTGCGTTACTTTTAATTTTAGCAATAATTTTTCCGAGTTGCTTTGGTACAGCTTTTGCGGAAATCCAAGATGGAATCAACTTTTCGTTTGATAAGGCTACAGCCACGGCTACTTTAAAGGGAAAGGTATCACCAAAAGCGGAGGTGTCGCTTCAAGTTTTATTTTTAGGGGATAAAGCGGCTCCGGATGGAGAAATCACAACCGATGATATTATGAGGGAAGGATTTTTGCATGATGCAAGGCAGACTGTTGCCGGAAGAGATGGAGTATATAATTTTACTTCAAAAATTAAAGGAAAAACAGGATACTACTTTTATCGTGTAAACTCAAGCTTAGATGACACTCTTTATACATATAGCTATAAATACTATGACCCGAATTATGTAGTAGACACAGTTGCTACATTAAATGAACTTCTAAAAACGGGGACACCTGTGGAGATTGGAAAAATGCTAGATGACTATCCTGATGTTTTTGAACTTAACCAAAAGTATTATCAACAATCAAAAACGGATGGATATTTTGATGATATCTGTAGTTACATAGCGGCAAATGCACCAATGAAAGATGTTTTTGATTTACGAAAACGTTTTGACGAAGGTACATTTTTTGGATATATAAACAATAGTGAAGATATCGAAATGATTAAAAAGTTGTTAGATGAATATAAAACTATAATAGGATATGGCGATAAGAGCTACTTTACTGAAACATACACAAAAACTTTATCAAGAGTAAATAGCGAAAAAGTTTTCAATGAACTTATGAAAGGTACATATGAAAGCCCGATTAAATTCTGTGAAGAGTTCCAAAGACTTTCGATATTGCGTGGAATTACATACAGTGATTGGGGAACTGTTCAAAAAATTATAGAAGAAAACCAAGATGTGTTTAAAAGCGAAACGCTTTCAGCATATAAAGAATTAAAGAAAAAGTACCCTAGCCATTATGCAGATGTTGCAAAGGGCGTTACAGGAAAACCGTTTGAAAGTTTAACAGCGCTTGACAGTACGATTTTTAGTGAAATTCAGAGAGTAAGGACAAATGCAGATAAAAATAATAATAGTTCGTCTGGTAGTTCAGGCGGCGGCGGTGGCGGTGGCGGAGGAAATATTGTAAACAATGCTCCGCAAGCGACACCTACACCTACACCGTCAGCTTCTCCAAAGCCACAAAGATTTTCGGATATTTCAGATATGGAATGGGCTGTTGAGGGAATTGAAAAACTTGCCGACTTGGGAATAATAAACGGAAAAACAGATAATGAGTTTTTCCCTAATGATTCAATTACTCGAGAAGAATTTCTGGTAATTTTAGTTAGAGCTTTTGAAATAGGCGGAGAGGCTAAATGCGAATACGCTGACCTTGATTCAAATGCGTGGTATTATACTGAAGTTTCTCGTGGTATAAAAGCTGGGATTGCACAGGGAATAAGTGAAAGTGAGTTTGGAGTAGGAGAACCTATTACTCGACAGGATATTTGCACAATGGTGTATCGTGCGGCAAATATTATGGAAATAGACCTTAGTAATTCAAAGCCAATAGTTAATTTTACAGATAATAAAGATATTGAAGAATATGCAAAAGACGCAATTGGCGTGCTTAGCAAACATGGAATTATAAACGGAATGGAAGATGGAAGCTTTGCTCCGACGAAAAATGCAACTCGTGCGGAAGCTGCAAAGATTGTTTTTGGATTTTTACAAACAGCAAACAAGATTTAAGAGAGGTGGTTGTGTGAGAGTGAAGAATAAAGTTATTGCGTTGTTTTTAAGTTTTGCCATATGCCTTGGAATAAGTCCAATTATGCTAGGTACAGTTCCGGTGGCGGCAATGGGAGAATATACTCATCCTTTGGGGTTGTTGGAGAGTTTAGGAATTTTAGATGAAGGTTCTGAAAACCTTGATACTCAAAAGACAATAACCCGTGCCGAATTTGTAACAATAATGATGAAGGCACGTGGGCTTAGAAACCTTAAAGCAGAAGAAAATAAGACGTATTTTGCAGATGTAGAGGGAAACAGCTATACAGCAGCCTATATAAATGCGGCGGTAGATATGGGGATTATTAATGGCTATCCTGATGGAACTTTTAGACCAAATGATACCATTAGCACGTATGAAGGCGTAAAGCTTGCAGTTGATACTGCCAATAGAAAGTTTATCGCTTTGGAAAAGGGCGGATATCCACAAGGGTACCTAAATGCGGCACGTTCGGCGGAATTCTTAAATGGCATAAATATGGAAAGTGAAAGACCTATCACAATGGGTGAAGCTTCACTTTTGGTATATAATATGCTAGAAGCGAAATGGATGCGTGAAGTTTCTTTCGGAAACGAAACTACATATGCCGAAGATGCGGATTACACAATGTTACGTGAGATTTTTAAAGTATATTCAGACATCGGTGTTGTAACAGGAACTCCAAAAACACGTCTAAGCAATACACAAGGAACAACTCCTGGAACTATAGAGGTTCAAAACGAAACATATAATATAAAAAATGTCAGCGTAGAAGACTTTTTAGGATATAGCGTGAAGTTTTACTATAAAGAATCACCAAACATGGCGGCGACAAGTGAAATAATATATATTTATTCAGAAAACAAGAATAAGGATATTTTAATTAGTAGTGATGAACTTGTAGAATACAAAGATTATACATATTCGTATTATATGGACGTTGATAAAAGCGGTTCGATTTTAAAACAGAAAATTTCACCTACCGCTGATGTGATTTATAACGGAAAAGCCTTAATTGGAGTCAAAGATGACGCA
>JAVXFE010000116.1:0-6338 GCA_036658075.1 Oscillospiraceae bacterium | reverse complement strand
ATTAGTGGGGCAACACGTCAGGTAGCCGAACTGTTCATCAAAAGCATATTCAATTTCCGCTTCCATAACGTCATCTACAGAATTGGCTGAACTTAAACACGAATCCAAATCAAAGCCTGGCGTCATACATTGAATCCTTATATGGTCTTCCTCATTTATCATAATACTTATTTTATTGTCATCACTAAGCAAAAGTCCATTCTTCATATTATCATTTATAAATTGCGGACTAATCAAATGCCTCTCCGCCAAAGCCTGCTTTTCGTATTCTTCCATTGAGGACATATCAATCATAGTAATCGTATCTTTTAAAGTATTATTTGTATTTAAAATAGCATTTTTACAAATTTCTAAAATCTCTGATTGCTGCTTGGCGTTTGCCCGCCTTGGAAACGGAATTCCCTTTATATTTCGTGCAAGCCTAACCCTAGATGATAACACAACATCAGCATCAACTCCACATTCGTTATACCACATATTTACGCCTCCTTTGACTTTAGTTCTTTAATTGCATCTCTAATAACTGCCGCCTTTTCAAAGTCCTGTTTCATCACCGCACTATTAAGGTCTGATTCAAGATTTGCTAACTGCTTATCAATCTTTAAGGTTCCTTTAAGGCGATTTGGAACCTTTCCTACATGTTCACACGTTCCGTGAATTTGTCGAAGAGGTGTAAGCAACCGCCCTCTAAACGCCGTATAACAGTCACTGCAACCGAGCTTTCCTTTTTCAAGGAAGCTTTCAACTCGCATATGGCATGTAGGGCAAACACTTTCACCCATTAAAATTTCAGGTCCCAAATCGGTCGAGTTTTTTTGGTTTCCAAAAATTCCGCCTAAAAAGTTTCCTATTCCAAAATCCATATTGCTAAAATTAGAAATTCCCATATTTTTTGCACATTCACTACAAAGATGATACTCTTCTATATTTCCGTTTACGTTTTTTGTCATATGTGTTGTTGCAATATTTTCACCGCAATGTTGGCACTTCATAACTATCATCCTTTCAAAACATTTAGCCTATTTAAAGCTACATGATATTAATCAATATATTTTTTAAAACTTTTGCACGCACTCTGTCTTGTTCCGGTTGTCGCAAAGAAAGAGACTTTTCGTTTATTGCCGCCAAAATAATCTTGGCTTCTTTTTCGGTCAATATTTCATAATCAAAACAATTTTTAATCATTCCTTTTGCATCATCAAAAGATATATTTTCACCTACCAGATTTATTAATGATAAAACGTCACCGCCATCTGACGGAATCACTTTTGTAATCCTAATATATCCACCGCCACCACGACGACTTTCAACAATATACCCACGCTCGGGCGAAAACCTTGTTGAAATAACATAGTTAATTTGTGACGGAACACAGCTAAACTGCACTGCAAGTTCGTTACGCTTTAACTCAATCTCGCCATCTTCTTTTGAAATCATCTCGTTTATAAACTCCTCTATTACAGTGCTAAGCTTCATTTGATAATCACTCCCTTTTATTATCTGACTTTCTCTGATGTTTTGACCTTCTCTGACCTTAATTTTAATTATAGCACGATTTTCAAAAATGTCAATAGTTTTTTTATAACTTTTTTATACAAAAAAGCCCGCATCAAATGCGGACTTTTTAGTCTGATTTTATTTAGTAAAACTGCCAAAACCCACACATAATATGTGTATGTCAACTGGTATAGTCCTCCTCAAAGCTTGTTAACTCCTGTTTTGTTTTAAGAACAACCCCCGCCTTTAACTTTTCTATATCCCCTTTTGGCAAATCGTTTAAGTATACATCTAGGTTATATAAAAATTCTTCACCAAAATTTCCGCAAATATAGACACTTACCACGTCACCATCTAATCTTGCCAAATAATGGTCTATAACTCTCACATCCTCCTCATGTACCGGAACCGTTTGGCTTGTCACGTCCTCTGCCACAACATTATTATCAATTGTAGAGGTATTTGACAAATTCTTGTCATTGACATAATCAATAGTAAAAAAATATGCCAAATATCCTACCAACAAAGCAAACGCAAAAACTGAAATGCTGATTGCTAAACCACGGAAAAAAGTTTTTTTCATGTTTTTTTGTCCTCCTTTCCCCAATATCTTGTACTAGTATTATTATTGTAACACTAATTTAATGTATTATTAACATAGGAATGCATTTTTATACTATAAATTTGAGAAGTTTTGTGTTATACTACTATTATTAAATACGAAATAACATTCAAAGGGGTTATATACTATGAAGCACTACATTAAAAAGTTCTTATTAATCTTCTTAATAACGGCCCTAATAGCAGCTATTGCACTTAGCGTATTATTTGTTGGTGCTGTTTTTGGATTTTGGGGAAACACTGAAGATATTGATATTGAATCCTTAACGCTCTCTAGCAACACAAACATCGTGTACGTAAATCCAGATACCGGTAAAGAAGAGATCCTGCTTACTCTGTCTGCGGATGAAAACCGTGTTTGGGTTGACTTGGCGGCTACTCCAAAGTATATCCAAAACGCCGTGGTAGCAATCGAGGATGAAAGGTTTCCGACTCATAACGGCGTTGATATAAAGCGTACTGCAAAGGCAACTCTTACCTATATTTCAAATAAGCTTTCAAAAAAAGAAGGAGCTTCTTTGGGCGGTAGTACTATCACTCAACAGCTTATAAAAAATATTACAGGTGAAGATGACCAAACACCAGCTCGAAAAATTGCCGAGATTTCAAAAGCTATATCGCTTGAAAAACAACTTAATAAAGAACAAATTTTAGAGTTATACCTAAATTGCATCTATTTATCCGAAGGTTGTAACGGCGTCCAAACCGCCGCAAACACCTTTTTTGATAAAGACATAAGCTTACTTAATTTAGCAGAATGTGCCTCTATTGCAGGGATTACACAAAACCCGAATTTATATAATCCTTTTGTAAATCCCCAAAAAAACAAAGAAAGACAAGAACTTGTTCTTGCAAAAATGCTTGAACTAAATTATATAACTCAAGAAGAATATAATGAAGCCATTGATTTCAAATTAGTGTTTGCTGATTCAACAAAAAAAGCCGCTGAAAATCAAACTATAACTTCTTATTTTGTTGACCAAGTAGTACGCGATGTCCTCCGTGACCTTCAGGCTAAAGGATATTCAGAAACTCTTGCAAACAAAATCTTATACTCCGGCGGTCTTAAAATCAATGCTGCATATAATCCTAAAATACAAACAGCCGTAGAAGATTATTACAAAAACAGCGATAACTTCCCTGATTCAAAAGCAGAATCAGCAATCGTTGTTATGGACCCCTCCACAGGGCAAGTTGTAGGTATGGCAGGTGGTATCGGCGAAAAAGAAGGTCGCTTTACACTAAACCGTGCGGCACAAAGCCCTCGTCAACCAGGGTCGTCAATAAAACCAATCGCAGTATACGCACCCGCCCTTGATAAGGGAATAATCACGCAGGGGTCAACTTTCCAAGATGTGAAAAAGAGCTATAACGGTTGGACTCCTCGAAATAGTAACTATAAGTATAGCGGAACGGTGTCACTGTCAACCGCTATTAAATATTCACTCAATACCGTCCCTGTTGAAATCTTATCAAAAATGACACCTCAAGTTTCATTTGACTTTTTAACTCAAAAGCTAGGATTTACAACCCTTGTCGATAGTCAAGAACTAAACGGTGAAACCTATACTGATATCGGATTAGCGTCATTGGCACTAGGCGGTTTAACGCATGGTGCAACGGTTCTTGAAATGACAGCTGCATATTGTCCATTTGCTAATAACGGCGTGTATAATAAGCCATACACCTATAACGAAGTGTTAGATTCAAAAGGCAAAAAAATTCTTACCTCCCGAAATGAGTCATCATCATGGGAAGCTATGAAGCCTTCAACCGCCTATACAATGACACAGCTATTAACGCAAGTTGTAACAAGCGGCACAGGTCGTGGTGCCTCTTTATCAAGCGGAATAGAAACGGCAGGTAAAACCGGTACCACTACTGATGATTATGACCGTTGGTTTGTTGGATTTTCGCCTTATTATGTTGCCGCTGTTTGGTATGGTTATGACACACCAAAGGCTATTCCAATAACTGCAAACCCGTGTATCCCTATATGGCGTGGCGTAATGGATAAGGTTCATCGTGGCGTGAGCGGCGAGAAAAACTTCTCTCGACCTGAAGGAATGGTGTATGCAAGCTTTTGTACCGAAAGCGGACTTAAACCAACTTCAAACTGTCCCGTTTCGAAAGGCTATTTCTTAAAAGATGACGTTCCGTCAGAATACTGTAACATCAAGCATGCGGCAGTACAGCCAAAACAAACTAAAGCACCACAAGGCACCGCAAAGCCCCAAAAAAATAATAATAATGACAATGACGACAACGACGATAATACGCCAAAGCCAAAGGCGACAGAAAAACCAAAAGCGACAGAAAAACCGAAGGCAACAGAAAAGCCTGTCGCAGAAGCAACCACAAAACCGAAAAAAGCTACTAATTAAAATTAACACAAAAGAACTCCCCAAACGAAAATTCGTTTGGGGAGTTCTTTTAGATTTAGTTTAGAATCAAGTTCTTAGCACTCAAAGTCTTAACAACCGCCACATTTATGGTCATGATTACCGCATTCATGTGCTTTATCATCATCATGATGTGAGCATGTAGGCTTTGTGCTAAACTTTAAGGTCCCGTTAAAAAGCTGTTCCACACGAGTGTCCGCATCGCCTTTAACGCCGCCATATACAGTGATTCCATCTTCAGTTAACGCACGTATTGCACCAGTACCAATTCCGCCGCAAACAAGCTTTTTCACACTTTGCACACGCAACCACTCTGATAAGGCACTATGTCCGCTACCTTCAACGTCAACAACCTCTGTTGCTATAATTTCATCATTAATAACGTCGTAAATTTTAAATTGTTCAGCATGTCCAAAATGCTGAAACACCTTTCCGTTTTCATAAGCCACTGCTACTCTCATATACACACTCCTAAAATTTTACTAATTAGTTGTGGAACTTGCATTCCACAACCTCATGATAACCTATTTTGTTTTGATTGTCAATAGATATTACCAATATTTATAAGCAAATCATTTGTTAAAATTCATAATGTGACCACATACTTAAAATAGCAACTATTTTTTCGTCTTGATGAACTTTATACACTAAACGATGTTTTATATTTATACGCCGTGAATAAAATTTATCAAAACCGCCAACCCTGATGGATTGGCGGTCAGACTGAAGACAAAGTCCACATTTTATGCAGGCTTTGTCTTTTTTTATATCTAAAATTTCTTTAGAAAATAACTAAAAATGATTGAATTTTCTGCCCAAATATGATATAACAAAAACATAAAAAGTCAGTAAAATCAAGGGTTGGTGATTGTTTTGTTAAGGAAAAATCAAAGTCAAAATCGTAATCAAATCAACATGGTTTGCATCGAAGATTTAGTTCCTAAAAATCACATTTTAAGAGGCATTGACGCTGCTATCGATTTCTCATTTATTTATGATGAGGTCAAAGATTTGTACAGTGAAAACACTGGTCGCCCATCAGTCGACCCTGTTATTCTCTTTAAAATCGTGTTGGTTCAATACCTATTTGTAATTCGCTCAGACACACAACAACAAGCCTGCTAATTGCCAACGGTACTGACGTAGCAACGGTAGCAAGCCTACTGGGACACGCACAGGTAAGTACCACTCTCGACATCTGTACCCACGCCTTCGATAAAAATAGGAAAAAAGCAGCGGAGGAATTGCAGAAAGGATTGGGGGTGTAAAATAATTTTAAATTTTGCTATTGACATTTTCGGTAATATAAATTATAATATTGGTAAGTTAATGATAGAGGAGAATATAATTATGTGCGAATTAGGAAAAAGGATAGCGGAACAGCTATTAAAAAGAAATATGACACAAAAAGAACTTGCCAAAATAATTGGTGTTACCGAAGCTACAATGTCCAGATATGTTGCCGATGGTAGAACACCGAATGGTGAAGTAGTTGCTAATATCGCCACCACATTGCATACAACATCTGATTATTTATTGGGAATAGAAAATGATGAATTTGATTTTGCAAAAACAAGCAGAGTTATTGCACGCAATGCTCGAAAAATGAGCAATTCACAAAAGCAAGAAATTATCAATGCATTGTTTGGGGAGGACGAATAATTTAATGGCAGTATACTTATCAAATAAAAGATATGAGCAAGTAAAACAGATTGTAGCTGATACCTTTGAATATTTTTCAATAACTTGTGTGCCAATTAGTGGCTTTGAAATCGCCAAAAAGATGGGGATATCTGTAATCCCATACTCAGCACTCTT
>JAVXFE010000115.1:0-6386 GCA_036658075.1 Oscillospiraceae bacterium | reverse complement strand
CTTTACTTCGTGATGTCCCCATAGCAAGGGCTAAAACGCTATCAAGCCGCAAGCTTGAAACCGTTCCTGAAATCTCTTTTATCTCTTTTTCCGGGATTTGAGCCTCGTTTGGGTCGGTTATTTTTACATGTATTCCACGATTTCCAATTTTATTCATATTTGAAACGATGTATTCCGCTATCTCGCTTCGAACAAAAACAAAAGCTTTTTCACCACACGGAAGTATATCGCCAATTTTCTCTCTTTTTATCCCTAAGGACAGGAGGCTTCCTAAAAAATCTCGATGTGAAAGTTCAGAAATATCACGTCCTGTAATTTCCAACACAGAAATTATGTCGGCGTATTCAACTTCCAAATATTCCGGCGACGAGACAAAAAGTGTCCTTTCTGCACCATCAAAACCGCCAAAAAACGCAATATTAATATCTAACGGTGGATGCAAATTATTTTGTATCACCACTCTTTGATGTGGTGACAAAAAGCCAATACTCTTAATTGAATATCGCTTTTCTGAAATCTGGATAGCGTCTTCAGCACGAGAAATTATAAGCTTATCTTCAGCATCTATATTCATAAATTCTAGTTAGCCCACGGGAAAGAACCATTTGCTTTTATGCCGGATTCATCACAAATTATCTCTACGTTATTTGGCGCTATTAAAAATATTCCGTTTGAAACCTTTCTGATATTTCCATCTAAAGCATAAACAGCGCCGCTTAAAAAGTCAACAATCCGCCGTGAAACCTCTTTTTCAAGAGTTTCAAGATTCATTACGATAGGCTTCATTGCCTTTAAATGATTAGCGATATCACGTGCTTCTTCAAAATTAGCAGGCTGCATAACGACAAGCTTCATTTGACGGGTGTTTTGGTCGACGTTTCGTGAACTTCTGGCTGATGTTCGACGTGTTGAAAATGCCTCCTCACGCATTACAGGTTCTTCATAATGGTCTTGGAGTCCGTCGCTTTCCATATAATAGTCGTCTTCATCATATTCCTCTGCCGCATCAAATCCCATAAAATTAAGTGCTTTATTCATCATCTTTCCCATAATTGCGCCTCCGCATAATATATTTTTTATAGCTATTAGTAACAATTTTATCTCTCGCCAAAAATTCCGGTTCCAATACGAACAATGGTCGCACCTTCTTCGATTGCCTCTTCAAAGTCATGCGTCATTCCCATTGAAAGCTCTTCCATAGCGATATTTGGAATGCTCAAAGATTTTATGCTGTCTGCCAATTTTTTAAGTTCTGAAAAAATCTTCTTATTTCCATTTATGCCTATATCTTTTACTGAAATTGTCATAAGTCCCAAAACTTTAACATTTTTAAGCAGACTAATTTGGCGACACAAGGTTTCAACTTCAGATGCCATAATGCCGAATTTGCTATCTTCACCGGATATATTAACCTGGATTAATATATCTTGAACCTTATTTATTTCCATTGCACGTTTGTTAATCTCTTTGGCAAGTTCTAAACTATCAACAGAGTGTATTAGTGCAACTTTATCAATTATATATTTCACCTTATTTTTTTGCAAATGACCTATTATATGCCAATTAACATTTGAAACATGGTCGTATTTTTCAAGTAATTCTTGTACTCTATTTTCGCCAAGCTCGGTCATTCCAACATTAACCGCCTCGGAAATAACATTAATGGGTTTGGTCTTTGTAACGGCAACAAGCTTTACATCGTCAATATTCCTATCAGCTTTTAAGGCCGCCGTTTTCATCTTTTTATAAATTTCATTTATATTTTCACCAATTCCCATGACTATCTCACAACCTTGCCGTCTTCAAGATTTTTACAATCTACTATTACTTCATCATAAATTTGTAATTTATATTCAGATTTGGTATTGTTAATTGAGCTTACAATTGCCCATTCGCTGTTTTTGTATTTCACATCTACAGGCACAAAATGTGCAACATCCAAACGTGCAACATAAACACCGGTTTGTCCATCAATAACTCTAAGACTTTGAGAGGGTATTTTTATACCTTCATATTTTGCAGTAAGAAGTTCAGCCGCTGCACGGCTGGTGGAATATATAGATTCTACATAACGATTAGTAGAAACAGACACTGCGACTTTCCCATTTTCAGGAGCAGAAAGTCCTTTGATTATGCCATATACCGCCGAATCCGTCAAATCATAAAACCTAAGTCTTACACTTTGACCTATAGAAAGATTTTTTGCATATCCTTCATCTACATTTGAAACAAAATACCAATTATAATTATTCACAACCTTGCATACAGGTTGTCCCTCTTGTACATTTGTCGAATACGATATTTCTTTGTTATCAAGATTATCCAAATATTCAGGTGTAATTTTATCGAGAGCTTCAATCCTTAAATCATCTTCAAGTCCATCTATTTTTGAACTAAATATGCCACTTTTAGTAGTGGTTAATTCTGTTTTTTCTCCATTTAAACCAGCTTCAAGGGTTTTTAATTTTTCGTTTAATCCAGATAATATCTTTTCTTTTGGGACGCCTTCGCCTGTAAAAGACAACTTCTTGTCAATTAGCTTATTTAGCGTAGATTTCACATTTGAAATCTCACTCATATTATGCGTTGCCCGTATTAAAGAAAGTTCGTTTGCAGTAGAGGCTATCCTCTGTTCAACACGAACCGACGTGTTTGCATAGACGTCATTATCCTTAGGGTTTTCAGTAATACTTTTAATTTCTTCACGAATATCTCGAATTTCAGCGGTGACAGCAGGGTCAACGCTATTTTGATAGATACACGCAACGGTTGTACCTTCATTTACTCTATCACCTTCAGAAATTTCTGCCTCAAAAAAGCCGTTTTTAGGAGCTTTTATCAATTCTTGATTCCTAAATATATAGCCCTCAGTAGAAACAAATTCTTCGATAACTCCAGTTTGTGCAATGTACGTTTTTACAGATTTATTAAATCCGGATATAATCATCACGATGAAATATACCGCCAAAAGAATTATTAAAACTTTTGGTATCCACGAAAGCTTAGTCCTACGCTCACGTTTTTTTCTTCTTTCAGATATTCTATCCGTATTTTCAGTAGTTTTTGCCATCAGACTACCTCCATACTCAATTTTTAGACAATATCCGAACGCGTCGCCTGAAACAACATGACTATTATATCAAATTTTTAGTAACTGTAAAGCTTTATATTCAACTTGTAGAAAAATTGTAACACTAGTGTAATATTTCTCGTAATTTTACTCAAACAGTACTCATTTTTACACAACATATTTTGCCATAAAACATAAAAAATGAGAAATTTTCACTAAAAGTGAATATTCCTCATTTTCCCAAAACATTTATCCATTTAATTTTTTCATTACGCCTAAACCACGTAATCTGTCTTTTTGCATAATGTCGGCTTTCTTGTTTGATTGCGTCCACTGCTTTTTCCAAGGAATATTCACCATCTAAGTATCGGACAATTTCCTTATAGCCAATCGCCTGCATTGCAGTAGCTGTTTTCGGGACTTCCATGCTAAGGATTGATTTCACTTCTTCGACAAGCCCATTATCCATCATGATGTCAACCCGTTTGTTTATGCGGTCATATAAAACTTCTCGCTGAAGGCTAAGCCCAAAAATTTCTGAATCGTATATTTCTTCACCTCTTGATAAAATATCAATTTCAGATTTCGGCTTTCCTGTAGCTTTATAAACTTCCAAAGCACGGATAACCCTTTGGACATTATTAGGATGAATCTTTTCATATGATACAATATCTATATCTTTTAAAAGTTCATGAAGGCTCTCTTTACCATTTTCCATGGCAAATAAAGTTAACTCTTTTCTATATTCAACATCTGTATCTTCCGAAATAAATTTAATATTTTTAATAGTGCTATCAAGATAAAGTCCCGTACCACCGCATAAAATCGGCATTTTTCCACGTGCTAAAATATCTGAAATATGCATTCTTGCAGATGTTGTAAAATCCGCCACACTATAATTAACCCATGGTTCCACAAAATTTATCATGTGGTGAACCACGCCATCCATCTCCTCTAAAGTGGGCTTTGCAGTACCTATATTCATATATTTGTATATTTGCATTGAATCACATGACACGATTTCACCATCGCATTCTTTAGCCAATTTTATAGCATACGACGTTTTTCCAGAGGCAGTAGGACCAACAACACAAATTATTTTTGGTTTTAAATCTTCCATATTATATTCCTTATTTTGTAATAAAAACAATATTACAATTTTCGTTTAAATAATTTTTCAATCTCGGTTTTGGTGAATTCAATTTTTATTGGTCGTCCATGCGGACAAGTGGTAATATTTTTTTCTTCAAGGCTTTTGACTTTTTCTACCACATTAACCATTTCGGAATATTCAAGCTTGCGATTAGCCTTTATTGCATACTTACATGCTATCATATCCAAAGCTTTTTCTTCAAAATTAGCAAGTGGCTGCTTTATATTATTTGCGACCGCATCGGCAATTTCAAGAACTAAATCCTGTATCATTTTTTCATCGCCCAAAATTGGCGTTTGTGTAATAATAATAGAGTTTGAACCAAACTCGCCAATCTCAAACCCAAAACCTTTAAAAACTTCAAGATTACCTAAAACGGTTTCAAGTTCAGAATATCCTAAGTTTGCTATAATTGGCGTCATCAATACTTGCGACAATTTTGCCTGTTTTTCATAGTCGGCTTTTAACTTTTCAAATCTAAATCGTTCATGTGCTGCGTGTTGGTCAATCATAAACATGCTATCGCCGTTTTGAATTATTATATATGTGTCAAAAACTTGCCCCACTATTATATCCTTATTTAAAAAATCTTTATCATTTTGCGGTGATTGCTCTACAAAATCAGAGTTCCAGCCCAGTATATCGTCAAGCATTTTTTCGTCTTCATGACCTTCTCTAAACGTGTGAGACTGTGGCTCGACATATGATAAAGGTTTTGTTTTTTGCATAAATTCACGAACCATCGCCTCATTAACTTGTGGCTTTTGGAAACTAAACCCGCTATTAGTGTTTGTCGATTTTTTCTCGTTATCTTGAAAATTTTGAAAATCTCGAAAATTCTGCACCGGTTTAGAAACCGCAATAGATTCTTGTGTAAACATTTGTGGAGACGGTTGTGGTTTTAAAGTTTTAGTCGTAAAGCCTTCTGATTTTTCAGAAACATCCGGAGTTGATTTTATGTTATATATAGCATTTTTTACCGCATGATATACAATGTCATACACCTTTTTTTCGTTTGAAAATTTTATCTCCGTTTTTGCAGGATGCACGTTTACATCAACGAATTCAGGCGGGATTTCGATATTTAGTATAAAAAGCGGAAATTTCCCGACCATTATCATATTCCGAAAAGCTTCTTCGGCAACTTTTGCAACAACGTGATTTTTAACATATCTTCCGTTTACAAACAACGTCTGTCGTGTACGATTTCCACGTGCAAGCTCTGGTTTTCCAATCACACCAGAAACATTTACGTTTTCTTCTGTATAATCCACTTCAATCAAGGCTTTTGCATGTTCCATTCCATAAAGATTAAGGACGACATTTTTAATATCCCCGTCACCATTTGTAGAAAATATTTCCTTATCATCACATATATAATCAAAGGCAACATTTGGCTTTGAAAGTGCAATTCTGCCCATCAAATCGGCAATATACCCCGACTCTGTCGAGTCTTTTTTCAAAAACTTCATTCTGGCAGGTACATTTGAAAAAAGATTTTTAACTATCATTGTTGTGCCACAATTACACGCAATATCTTCTTTAGGCTTAGAAATTCCATAATCCACACAAAGATATGACCCTTCTACTTCCTCCGCCGTTTTAGTAATAACTTCAACTTCCGCCACCGCACAAATACTTGCAAGTGCCTCGCCTCTAAAACCCATTGTTTTAATAGAATATAGGTCATCAATAACGTCAATTTTGCTTGTTGCATGTCGCAAAAATGCGGTTTCAACCTGGTTTGAGTCAATACCACAACCGTCATCGGTAACACGAATATACTTGATTCCACCATTTTTAATCTCAACCGAAACCTTTTCGGCACCTGCGTCAATAGCGTTTTCAACCAATTCTTTTACGACTGAACTAGGTCTCTCCGCAACCTCTCCCGCCGCAATTTTATTAGCAACATCTATAGGTAAAACCTTAATATTCTGCATAAACTCACCCCTTTTTAGGATTAATATTTTAATTTAACCTTGCCTTTGCCTGTAAATCATATAAAGTTGCAATAGCCAGCGCCGGCGTCATATTATTCAAATCCATCGCCTTTAATTCAGCAATAATTTCATTATCAGCAACAGCTAAAAAATCGTATTGGTCATCATTTTTTTTAACTGGTTTTGCAGTAATTGTGTTAATTTTAACAGTATCCACAGT
>JAVXFE010000114.1:0-6397 GCA_036658075.1 Oscillospiraceae bacterium | reverse complement strand
CGGAAGTATACATTGTATATTAAACTCAAACTCTTTCACTTCCCACATTACAAAAACTTCCCCGGCTCTTGTAAACACGCTGCCTTTTGCCATATTTCTATCATTTGTGTATGGATTAATTATTATGTTTTTTTCAGATACCGCTTTAACGCCCAAATCCATAGTTAAAAATTCGTATATGCTTACGCTTCCCCATGCATGACATTGGCTCCGTGAATCTTTTGGCGTTTCCGGAATAGTAGTACAATTTAACGATACTAGATTTCTTAACTCTGAAAAAATTTCATTTCTATAACTATATAACTCTGTTTTTTCTAAGGCTCTAAATAAGAAATAAGCAAACGCAAACGTACCTTTACTTTCTAAAAAAAATGAATTTTTCATAATTTCTTTGGAAATTTCATCATTAGCACATCCGCTTAAAACCGCCCATACTTGCATATGTTGGCTAAAACTTTTACCATATTCACCGTCCGAATATAACATTTTATCCGCATTAAAACACAGCTTATGAACAGTTTTGTTTATCTCTTCAGCTAATACAGAATATTTATTACTTAAAGCGGTAAATTCTAATATTGAATTAAGCTTTGCCGCTGTTTTAAGTCCACATACAAACATTAAACTCTGTAGAGCAATATCTTCATCTTCTTCTACTAGCGGAACGCCTTTTGAGTCCTCCCAGCCCTCCGCCCAATCCACAAAGTTCCAAAACATGCTCTTTTTAACTAAGCCATTAGCCCCAATTTCGCCTTCAAAATATCTCATAAGATTGTTTATAACATTAATATTTTCTCTTATTATGCTTTCATCTCCAAAACGCTCAAAATGCTTTTCAATCATAAAGATATAGAAAAACGAAAACGTTGGAATAAATTGGAGCTTAACCGATGGATATTTTGCTTGCAATATGCCATTTGGTAAGGCAGATAATGAAAAATCATGTATCGCTTTTCTCGCTAGCCTATCATCATCAGATAATACAAAGGTATAACAAATTTGCAAATAAGTGTCCATTGCATATTGGAGCTGTTCATAATAGGGACAATCTTCATAAGATTCACACATGCAATTTCCAAGAGTTCTCACACTTATATCCCACAAAATATTATCCGTTTCATTTCCAAACTCGTAATTATTTTTAAATTCTATGGGATACGTAATTTTATTATATGAAATATTAGAAATTTCGACATCTCCTAAGATTTCAATCTTAATATATCTAAATGTCCTAATCCAAAAACTTTCGTACTCGAATTTGCCGTCCACTTCTATAATATCACAATCGCCAACCAATATTCCTGTATTATCGGTGCGATTATTTGCAAACTCGGTTTTTTCATCCACATAACATTCGGCATAAGTCAATTTCACACTGCCACGACCGTTTAATTTAACGAGAATATAGCCTTTGGTTAACTCACCCGCATCGACTATGTTATTTTTTATATCTAAGTCTATTTTCTTCATATCCAAAAGAGGTATGGTTCGCTTTTTAAGATAATAAATATTGCATTCGCCCCACGTTATCGCTTTTGTTTCTTCGTTACAAACTTCTGCAACTTCCACGCTATTTCCCCACACTAACTGCTTGTTTGCACTTATTTTTTCAGGAAGACCGGCATAAAATGCATATTTAGGCTTGATAAAAGATATAGAATTGTCTATAGCAGTCTGCCACGTCTCATCAGTTTCGAAATTTGTACTTTCGCTTTCACCCTTAATATTGCCCCAAAGTGCAAACGCCAAATTTCCAGTTCGATAAACAGAGTTCATATACTTGTGTTTATCTAAATCAAATGGCGATGCAAGTTGCAGAACTACTGCAAAAATTTCGTTGTCACCAGATACTATTTTATCCGTTATATCAATGGTATCATAATATTTTTCATATTCCGAACATTTAAGAGGTCCTGCATTTACCAAACTTCCATTTATGTATAATTTATATCGGGCCTCCGCAAAAACGTTAACCATAACCTTTCCGATTTCTTCAAAATGCATAGTTTTCTTAAAATAAAATATCTTATCTTGTGAAAATTTTGAACATTTATTCCCTATTATCATAATTTTTCCTTAGCCTTTCACTGCCCCCACTGTTATTCCACGAACAAAATACTTCTGGAAGAATGGGAAAATAATTAGAATAGGACCTGCTGCAAGCACACACATTGCCATTCTTACATTTAATGTAGGTATTTTCGCAATTTGGTCTACTTGCAAAGCTTTAGCCTCGCTTGAATTCAAGAATTCTGCACTCTTTAAGATATTCATAAGTAAATATTGAAGTTTATAAAGGCTAGACTCAGTCGTATAAAGAAGCGATAGATACCAGTCATTCCAATAACCCAACACATAAAATAGTGCAATTGTTGCAAGCACCGGCGTGGATATAGGAATTACAATTTTTGCAAATATGTATAGTTCGCTTGCTCCGTCTAATTTAGCGGATTCTATTAAAGCCTCAGGAACGTCATTAAAATACCCTTTCATTAAAATTATATACCATCCACTTACAAGCATTGGAAGTATCAAAGCCCAAAGGTTATTTTTAAGGCCCAACCAATTAGATATTAATATATAAGATGGTACCAAACCGCCATTAAACATCATAGTAAAAAAGACATAAAATGATAAAATATTTCTATATTTATACGTTTTCCTTGACATTACATATCCTGCCGATGCACTCAAGGCCACGCCTAAAACTGTTCCGATTATTGTAGTAATTATTGTATTCCAATACGCCGTTACTAGTTGCTTAGAATTAGCGAATACCGCCTTATATCCTTCTAAAGTGCATTGTCTTGGAATAATAGAATATCCATATTTCATTATTTCTTCTTGTGATTGAAATGATGCACCAATGACAATTAAAAATGAGCCTACACAAACAACGCTTGCGAGAAACAATATGATATGGGCGCTTATGCTAAACAGGATTTCGCCTTTTGATTGTATTCTTTTAGTTTTTTCCATTGCTCCCGCCCCCTAAAATAATGCACTATCGGCATCAAATTTTTTAACTATAATATTTGTTCCAAGAACCATTATGAATCCTAAAATTGACTGACAGAATCCAGTAGTCGCTGACATTCCCACGTTACCCATATTGATGAGTGAGCGATAAACATACGTGTCTATTACATCTGTTGCGGGATATAAAAGTGACGAGTTAAGCGGCACGTTATAAAACAATCCAAAATCTCCATAGAATATTTTGCCAACGCTAAGAATTACCATTATTATTACAATTGATTTAATCATAGGCATCGAAATATACCACATCTGCTGAAATTTATTAGCACCATCGATTTTTGCCGCTTCAAAATATGATGAATCCACACCCATAAGTGCGGCGAAGTACACAACGGCGTTATAACCCATACCTTTCATTATATTAGCTATTATTAATATGGTTGGCCAATATTTCGTTTCATTGTACCAAAGGATTTTTTCCATTCCAAAAAGTCCTCTTATGTGATTTAATATACCATTATCCATATCAAGGAGTGCATTACATATATAAGCAACCACAACCCATGACATGAAATAAGGTACGAGTAATGCGGTTTGATAAACCTTTACTGCACGCTTACTTAATTCGTATAATAATAATGCAACAACAACTGAAACAGCCGTACCTAAAAATATAAATATAAAGTTATAGAATACTGTGTTTTTTATGGCAACCAAAATTGCATCGCTTTTTACTAAAAATTCAAAGTTTTTAAGTCCCGACCACGCACTTCCGAAAACGCCTTTTGCTACATTAAAATCTTTAAATGGTAATATTATTCCATAAAGAGGAATGTAATTAAAGATAAAAATCACAATAACTGCAGGCAAAGCCAATAGTGTGAGTGGAAGGTTTTGTTTAAACACCTTCAAATGCGAACTCGTTTGTTCTTTAAATGAATCTCTTTTTTTTGCTTTAAATTTCATATTAACCTCCGCATAACTACTCAAATTATAGAAATTTTCAAATTCCTATAACCCAACCACAGGAGCAGGCACATAAATATACTCCTGTGGCTCTGGTTGTCTTTTTATTTGCTTGCTTTCCAGTCTGTATATTGCTTATTTATGTCGTCTAGTATTTTGTCTATTCCTGCAGCTTTTTGTTTTGATTTTAAATCACTGATATATGAATCAAAGTTTTCCATGTTTCCAACATTTAAAACTTGTTCAGCAGCAGTAATACTCTCAGACAAAGCTGCAACCTCAGCTTGTAAATCATCGATATCCATTAAAAACCCAACCGTTTTGCTAAGTTTTCCGGTTTCGTTGCTACTTTGCATTTCCAAAAGTGCCGACTTTCTATTCCATGTTGAATCCCATTGATCAAACAACGGTCCAATCCAGTTGTTCCAAATTGCCCATGTTTGATTTGAACCCGTCGCTGGTAATACTGACTTATCCTCGTTTGTAGTTCCTGATACAACGCTATAATTAACGCCCTCTATTCCATATGCAAGCGTGTTCGACATATGTGGGTCTTTCCATATTAAGTTTAACATCTGCATAACTTTTTCAGGGTTTTTAGTTGTAACACTGATTGCATTACCATTCATCATATTTTGTGGTGGTATTAATCCTTTTCCCACTAACGTTTCTACACATGGAAATCCATAAAATGCCGATGATTTAGACCCATCTTCTGTATATGCACCTGTATCTTTAAGAACCGCATATTTTCCAGACTGTCCTTCTGCTGCATCCTGTTTTGTAAAAGCATCTTTTGCAATATACCCTTTTTTATAATAATCATTTTTTATCTTATACTCATTATAATTTACCGAAAGCGTATCAACAAACTTCTCTGCTTCTTCATCAAATGTTATCCCTTTAATCATAGACTCTGTATAATGTTCATTTACAGGTTCGCCGATATTAGATCCTGCTGTTATATATAAAGGTATAACATTAGGCTCATTTTCTTTTAGTGTTTTAAGAAACGGTTCCAGGCTCTCCAAATTAGTAACACTTTTATAGTCAAAGTTATACTTTTCTACTAAATCCTTTCGGAAAACGTATGCCGATTCTGCCACATATTTTGCCTGAGATGGAATGGCCATAATTTTATTATTAAATTTCACAGAATCCCATGCACGTGGGTCCGTTTTCGCCTTAATGTCAGGTGCATATTTGTCAACCAATTCATTTAAATCTAAAAACGCACCTCTTTTTACATTGGTTATTATAGATGTAGGACCCGTTGATGAGGTCATGCAAATATCGTATTCTTCGCCACTTGAAATAATTAAATTCATTTTTTCCGACCACGAACCGGATTCAATTAAATTTAACTTTAACTTAACGTTTAACTCTTTTTCAAGAGTTTTATTTAGTTCGTCTTCAACCAAAGACTGCGAGGACATATTTTCTATAGGTTTTAACATACACCATGTAATTACCGTTGGTCCTTCTGCCTTTTTTTCAGGCACACCACAAGCGGCGGTGCCTAAAAGCATTACTCCCGCAAGACTAACCGCCATAATCTTTTTCAAGTTTTTACTTATTTTCATAATAATCTCCCTTTTAAATTATTGAGTTAATGATATAGAATTAATAAGTGGTTCTAAAGTTTCCTCATTCCATATAAACCCCTTTACTTTATCGCCGGCAGTATATGCGGGAATGTTTTCAAGTGTAACGACAACAGGGTCAAGATATGCTCTCGCTGCTACTTCACGGCTTTCAATTTTGACATTTTCAACATTTTCATTTTTATATAACACATTTATGATTTTTAGCTTAATTGGTTTATCTGTGTTATTATAAAATCCATTTAACACCATCGAAATATTCCCAGGAACTATACTACTAATATTTGCCTCATCGGCAGTATTATAAGAACTTATTGAATCAAAATCACCAAACACCAAGCCTTCATTTTTTGCAATCTGACTCGGGTCAACATAGTTATAGCCACAAAGTTTAATAGATTCTATTTCATATACGCCTGTTCCCGTATATTCTACCCCATCAAAAGTTCCTTTTGTCGTTGATAGTGCAAAATTCAAGAAATTACTCTTTGACGTTTTTAAAGCACTTAAATCCAGTACATAATCCTTAAACTCTCCGCCCTTAGTCGGAAGCCATATCGCATTTGCAACATTCGGCGTTGTTTCATCTACATACGGCTCTCCGTAAGCGTTCATGATAAGCCTTAAATTCGAATTGGTTTTAAGTCGAACAATCACTTTTTCTACATCTTTTATCGGGATTGGTTTTTCCGCTAAAGCTATTGTATTTGAAACAACACTAGAGCTATCTGTTGTGGTTATTTCCGCCGAAGATGGATTATATTTAGCTGTTGCATTTTTCATAGCACCTATTATTGGATTTTGACTATTTTTAAAGCTGTAATCGTTGCACCCTTTATCAAAATGCA
>JAVXFE010000113.1:0-6412 GCA_036658075.1 Oscillospiraceae bacterium | reverse complement strand
GAAAAGACTGTAAAGGCTTGTGGTGGCGTGCTTGACGAGAAAAAGTATACCGAATATTCAAGAGTGGCTTTGGCACTTACGGCAATAGGAAAAGACCCAAAAAATGTTGCTGGGTTTAATCTTTTAAAGCCTCTTGGAGATTATGACAAGACTGTGTGGCAAGGAATAAACGGAGCAATTTGGGCTTTAATTGCACTGGACAGCGGTGAGTATGATATTCCACAAAATACCGAGGCTAAAGTTCAAGCAACACGCGAAATGTACGTTAAATATATCTTGGATAATCAACTCTCAAACGGCGGATTTTCTTTAACGGGGAAAGAACCGGCTGACGTTGACGTTACTGGAATGGCTTTGCAAGCTTTAAATAAATATAAGGAACAAAACGATGTGAAAAATGCAATGGGAAAGGCGGTTTCGACCCTAAAAAAGATGCAAACTAACAGCGGTGGCTTTGAAAGCTTTGGCGTTGAAAACATCGAAGGTGTATCACAGGTTATCGTTGGAATAAACGCTATGAATATGACAGCAGATAACGCTGATTTTACAAAAAATAATAACACACTTTTAGATAACCTTATGAGTTTTTATGTAGAAAAAAGTGGCTTTAAACATGCTAAAAATGACGATAAGATTAACCAAATGGCAACAGAACAAGCTCTGTATGCAATGGCTTCAGCTAAACGTACGATAGATAAAAAACCGTCGTTATATAACATGAGTGACGTTATTAAAAGTGATAACGATTCCAGCGAAAACGGGTTTGGCTTAATAGGTAAAAACCCTGCTATACGTTTAAATAAGGTTATAAAGGCAGGTAAAACATTTGATGATATACGTGGTCATAAGAATCAAAAAGCAATTGAATTATTAGCAGAACGTGGAGTTATAAACGGTGATAGCGACAGTGAATTTTTACCTGATTTAACCATGTCTCGTGCGGAGTTCGCTACTATAATCGACCGTGCATTGGGTCTTGAACTCAGCGGGGATAAGATGTTTAATGACGTGGCAGATGATGCATGGTATAATATGTATGTTAAAACAGCATATAAATACGGAATCATAAATGGCGTTTCGGATTCGGAGTTTAACCCGGAAGGCATGATTACACGCCAAGAGGCGACAACAATGGTTGCAAGAGCGGCAAAATTGTGCGGTATGGAGATTTCAAAATCAGACGATGAAATTCGCAATATTCTAGCAGGATTTACCGATTATTTGGAAAGTGACGATTGGGCAAAAGCGGGATTGGCTTTCTGTTATGGCGAGAAAATTTTGGACGATAGTGAAATGGAAATTAAACCAAACACTGAAATTTTGCGTTCGGAAGTTGCACAAATGGTGTTTAATATGTTAGATAAGACAAAGCTAATTAATAAATAAAATATAAGCCATCAAACAAGGAGGCGATTTTTAATGCTTGAAAAAATCAAAAGGAATAAAACGAAAATTATTGCTGTTTCTGTAATCTTTGTGGTGTTATTAATCGCCTTTTGTTTTGGTGGTAAGAACACCGCTTCAAATATTGGAAATAATACAGGACAAACAAGCAAAACTTCTTCACAGGATATACAAAAAGCGACGGAAGCGTCACCGTCGGCATCACCAAATTTGGTGGCGTCAAGTGAAGCCGAAACCAAAACAGCAACTGAAAAAGAGAACTTAAACGTGAGCGAAAAACCAGTGGCAACTCAAACACCAACACAAACTAAAGCTCATGACGCAGCCAAAGCTCCGACGGCAACGCCTGAACATGTCACCGAGGCGGACGTTAAATATTCTGAAAGCCACGGAATGGATATTAAGGAAGACACAGGAAAAGATAAATATGCAACAGAACCTGTTCCTGAAGGTGAAAAGACTCCGGTAGAGCCTGAAACCGTTACGGTTTCAGATACCGAGAAGACGTGTATCTTAACGGTTAAATGCGACACTATACTACCAAACATAAGTAACTTTGACACGAATAAGATTGATATAGTGCCAAAAGATGGTATAATTTTTGCGACAAAAAGTGTTTCGTTTAACGAGGGCGAAAGTGTTTTTAATGTCTTACTACGTGAAATGAAGAAGAACAAAATCCACTTT
Organism: Oscillospiraceae bacterium; assembly: GCA_036658075.1. Classification (GTDB taxonomy): domain Bacteria; phylum Bacillota; class Clostridia; order Monoglobales; family Monoglobaceae; genus JAVXFE01. Next base: position 4,321 of record JAVXFE010000113.1, on the reverse strand, counting down.
GAATTTACAAACACACCTATTTATAACAGTGCGTATATTGAGGGGATAAATAACATATACGAGTTCGATTGTGGCGAGTTATCGGGTTGGATGTATAGAGTAAACGATTGGTTTCCTAATTATGGCTGTTCACGATATCAAATTGAAGACGGCGACAATATTGAACTCTTGTACACTTGCGATTTAGGGAGAGATATTGGTGGGGAATATTCAGCGGGGCAACAAAGATGATGAATGAATTTTCTAAATATCACCCACTCGTTAACTTTTCATATTTTACAATAGTAATCCTTTGTACCATGTTTTTTATGCATCCGTTTAGCCTAATTATATCCATATCTTGTGGGTGTGCTTATTCAATAATTTTAAACGGTAAAGCTGCATTAAAGTTTAATCTTTTATACATGCTTCCAATGCTTATCGTATCCGCACTGATAAACCCTGCATTTAACCATGAGGGAGTGACTATTCTTGCATATTTGCCAAACGGAAACCCGCTTACGCTTGAGTCAATAGCGTATGGAATTTCTGCGGGAACCATGATTGTGTCGGTGATTTGTTGGTTTTCATGTTATAACGCAGTGATGAGTACAGATAAGTTTGTGTATTTGTTTGGCAGAATAATACCGTCGTTTTCGCTTATTTTATCAATGATTTTACGGTTTGTACCAATGTTTAAGAACCAAATAAAGGTTATATCGAATTCTCAAAAATGTATAGGCAGAGACGTGTCAAACGGAAGCCTTTTAACCAGAATGAAAAATGGAATCACGATTCTTAGCATTATGATAACTTTTAGCCTCGAAAACGCCATTGAAACTGCGGATAGCATGAAAAGTAGAGGTTATGGAATGAGAGGGCGAACCGCATTCTTGATTTATCGCTTTGATAAACGTGATAAAATAGCACTTTTTAGCATATTATCGCTTGGGGCTTATGTGATTTTTGGTGCAATTTTGGGCGGAATGTCATATCAATATTTTCCAATGATGAAGGGCGTGTCGATAAATCTGTTTATGAAGGGCGTCCCAATAAATATTTATGCAATTACTGTGTTCCTTGGGTATTTTTTGCTCTGTGCAACGCCAATAATTATCGAAGTGTGGGAGGATAAAAAATGGAAATCTATGCAATCGAACATTTAAATTTTAAGTATCCAAACACTGAAAAAATAGCCTTAAACGATGTTTCTATCAATATTGAACACGGAGAGATTGTTACCATTTTTGGAGCGTCAGGGTGCGGAAAAACCACGCTAATGCGACAACTAAAGCCTATACTTTCACCACATGGCGAAAAAAGTGGCGAGATATTATTTGAAGGAAGTCCACTTAAAAATTTAAGTCGGCGTGAAATGAGTGCAAAGATTGGATATGTTTTACAAAGTCCTGAAAATCAGATTGTGACTGATAAAGTTTGGCACGAATTGGCATTTGGACTGGAAAGCTTAGGCGTCAAACAATCCGAGATAAGGACACGTGTGTCTGAAATGGCGTCATTTTTTGGAATTAGTGACTGGTTTCATAAAAAAGTTTGTGACTTATCAGGCGGTCAAAAACAGTTGCTAAACCTTGCCTCAATCATGGTAATGCAACCAAAGGTCTTAATTTTAGACGAACCCACAAGTCAGCTTGACCCTATTGCAGCGTCTGAATTTTTACAGACTATAAAGAAAATAAACCGTGAAATCGGCACAACAATCATACTTTCTGAACACCGCTTAGAAGAAGCTTTTCCTATGTCCGATAGGGTTATTGCTATGGAAAACGGAAGACTTATCGCATTTGGGACACCCGAGCATGTGGGGCAAATACTAAAAGATGAAAAATCGAATATGTTTGAATCTTTACCCACTCCCATGCGAGTTTTTTCTGCAATCAAAAGCGAACTGCCTTGCCCGATAACCGTTCGAGATGGACGTAGGTGGCTTGAAAATATTGCTAAAGTTTCACCGCCGAATGTGAAAAACATTCCGAATGATGTGGGTTTGGAAAATTTAGAAACACCCATAATCGAGCTAAAAGATGTGCATTTTAGATACGAAAAGAACGAAAAAGACGTGGTGAAAGGGCTGTCTGTGAAAATTTTAGAAAGTGAAATTTTTGCCATAGTAGGCGGAAACGGAACAGGGAAAACCACTTCACTTTCAATAATGAGCGGACTTTTAAAGCCATATCGTGGAGAGGTTTTAATAAACGGAAACGATATAAAGAAACTTTCGGATAGTGAAAAGTTTGGAGGTCTGTTTGGGGTCCTGCCTCAAAATCCGCAGTCGTTATTCGTGAAAAACACAGTAAAACTCGACCTTTATGAGATGTTAAAGAACCGAAACCTTCAAAAAGAAGAACAGGATAGGCGTTTCGAAGAAGTGTGTGAAATTTGTGAAATTTGGGACATTTTAGAAAGTCACCCATACGACGTTTCGGGTGGCGAACAACAGCGTATCGCACTTGCAAAAATCTTATTAATGCGTCCAAAAATTTTGTTTTTAGACGAGCCGACAACAGGTATGGATTCACACTTTAAAAAGAAGCTTGGACGCATTTTAAGAACTTTATCCGAAACAGGCGTTAGCGTGATTATGGTGTCGCATGATATTGAGTTCTGTGCTGAACACGCCACAAAATGTGCCATGTTCTTTGACGGAAGCCTCGTGAGTTCTGACACGCCAAGGCACTTTTTTGCTGGAAACAGTTTCTACACAACGGCGGCAAATAGAATGTCACGAAACCTTTTGCCCACCGCAATACTGGACACGGATATAATTTTGGCGTTTGGTGGGGATTTACCTAAACCAACAGACGAAGATGAAGAAAGCTTAAAACGAAAACTTTTAAAAATCAAGCAGAGTAGACATAATGATAAAAATAACGAAAACAATAAAAACGCTAAAAATAATAAAGAAAAAGTTGAGTCTTCACGGAAAAATAACGAGAAGTTGACAAAGAGAACTTTAATGGCATTGGCGATGATAGTGCTGGCAATCCCGCTGACTATTTACGTTGGCATATATTTCTTTGGGGATAGAAAGTACTATTTTATAAGCCTTTTGATTATTTTAGAAACGCTTTTGCCATTTGCGATGGTGTTTGAAAAAAGAAAGCCACAGGCACGAGAGTTGGTGATTATTTCAGTATTATGTGCAATTGCAATTGGTGGACGTGCGGCGTTTTTTTGGGTTCCACAAGTCAAGCCTGTTATCGCAATCGTAATAATTGCCGGGGTGGCGTTTGGTGGTGAAACAGGGTTTTTAGTCGGTGCAATCACAGGGTTTGTGTCAAACATGTTCTTTGGACAAGGTCCGTGGACACCGTGGCAAATGTTCGCTTTCGGAATTATTGGATTTTTAGCGGGGGTGCTGTTCCAAAAAGGGCTGTTAAGCCAAAAAAAGACGCCACTTTGCATATTTGGCGGTATCGCAACTCTGTGCATTTATGGGTTAATAATGAACGCCTCTGCTGTTTTAACATGGCAAACAGCACCTAAATTTTCTATGTTCTTAGCTACAATTGTGACTGGATTCCCATTTGATTTAATCCACGCAGTGTCAACGATGATATTTTTGTGGTTTATATCAAAGCCCATGCTTGAAAAATTAGACAGAATTAAAGTAAAATATGGGCTAATTGAGCAGGATGTCATTTTTGCAAAGGCTATAAATCCTATCGAATAACAATTCACGTTTCCACATTAAAACTGCATCTTTATCGCTTTTTATGCCATTCATGTTTTTGGCAAGAGGCAAAGATGTGGTTTTTTTTATTTGATTTAAAATATCACGACCGGTTTGGTTAAAGTCCAAAATCTTTATATATTTTGGAAGTGTTTGTTGGTCATCTTTGGAAATGTTTAAAAGCGATGCTAATAAAATTCGGCGGATTCGGCTAAAAGCGTAGCGTTTTGATTTAATAGCAGAGGCTAAATCGTCGATATTATTAAATTTAGATTCCATGGCTAATTTTTTAATTCTGTTTTCTAAACCTTCACTGACATCTGAAATATTTTCTAGTTCTGAAAGTGACATTTTGCAAATGTTTAAGATTATTGATGTTTCTATATTTTTAATGCTAAACGTTGCCTCTTTATTAAATGTCTCTGTACAATCATGAGGCATAAACTCTGAACTTATGGCGGTATTACTGGATATTAAGTTTCGTATATATGTGGCACTGGCAAAGCTGTTTGTGCTTTTTAGGTCATCATGTCCCGCTCCAACTCGCTTTATGGCAATTGGAGTAATGGCACTTTTTGTACGATACAAAGCCTTTAAATATTCGATAGCGAGAATATTATTAGGTGTCTTTAATATTTCACATATATC
>JAVXFE010000112.1:0-6423 GCA_036658075.1 Oscillospiraceae bacterium | reverse complement strand
TCACCTGTTTTTAGTTTTTTGCCTTTGCTGTCTACCAAAATAGTCTTGTCTATTGCCATGATTGAAACTTCTTTTCCGCCTTGGAATCCGTATAACTTATCGGTATATTCAAAGCTTTCGTTTTGCGTTTCACTTACATGGTCAACAACCGTAATTGCAGATTCTGGAGCTGTCGCCCCTGTAGAACTTGTAATAACAACTGCGTTTGCAGTATAGTTCTCCTGCAAATCATATACAAAAACATCGTATGCTGAATCGTTTGAAAGTGTAGATTTATTTCGGATAGAATACTTGTCGGTATCCTCGCCCGCGGATGCAGGAATATCAAATATAACTGTATCCTCGTTGACAGTAACGCTTCCAAGTTTGCTGGAGGCACTCTTATAAATCACATCTTCTCCCTTCATATTTAAAGAGAAAGTATCGATGTTTGGTTCGCCTGTAGAAGTTTTATCTGCCGCTAGTTCAAGTGCTGTTATTTTACCTTCGCTATTGGTTTCATAAACCACCAATTGTGGCGTAACTTTACCATTATCCCCAACTAGTTCAGCAACAACATCGCTAGGTTCCATACCATATTTTGCATTTAGACGCATTTTTGCAGTACTTGAAATTATTGATGTTTCGCCTGTTTTGCTAAATAACTTAAACTTCGCCGTTTTGTCAAAGTTGTCGCCCATAGCTGTACCAATTAAGAATGCATAATTTGCTACAGTTGTTTGACCTTCGCCACCTTTAGTATTAACAGCCGCAATCTTCTCTTCAACGTCCAAATAGAATGTTCCTTTATCTCGAAGGGCAATAGTGTTTGGATAGCTTTCTGCCTTTTCATAGGCTTTATCAGTATCACCAATTCTATATCCTTTTGATGAAATCTCGGTTACTGTTCCCTTTATAGATGCATCAGATACATATGCTTTAATCAAATTTTTATCCTCGCTGACTGTATATGATATAACATTCCATTCAGTAAGGTCGGAGAGAGAAATCTCTGCACCATCTTTAATTATGCTGTACGTTATCTCTGTATTATTCGGGTCGAATACAATAGAACCATTCAGATACTTGTCGGTTACTCTGCCCGTTACACTTGAAATCGTGTCCACAACCAAGTTTGTAAAATGGTTAACAAACACAATATCATAAGTTCCGTTTGTATCGGAATCGAGCAAGACTAAGTTACCTGATTTAGGTTTTAAGTCTTCAATTTTGATTGTATCTTTAAATTTACCATTAAAGATATACGTTGGCTTTAATTGAATCGTTGCCGTCTTCGTCTTTTTATCTGTCTTATCTTGCCAATATTCAATCGTAATAGTCGTGTATGTTGCACCTGTTACTGCCACAATGTTTGAAGCATTTACTGTGATTGAATTATTCTTATTTGTCTGGTCACGCACAACTATAAGTGTTTTTTCGTCAGATGTTTTGTCAAGTCTAGCATAATAAAGCACGTTATAGCCCAAGTATTGTTTTGCGGACGTTGTACCTTCAAGATACGTGTTTTCGCCAATTTGAATTCTATCTTTTGCAGTTGTGTTTCCACCTGTCAAGGTGGTTTCACCCGTTCCTATAATTTGACCATACGCTTTTTCTACATTAAGCTTGTCGTATAAAATTGTCTTGTCCACAACTTCATAACTTACGTTTGAACCAAACCCAGTTTGTTCCATTAGGTTTACAGTCATAGCGTTAAATACGAGTTGTGCAATATCGCCTCTTTTTGCAGGAGCTGTTGCTGTTGCATCTATACCCTTTAACAACTGATTTGACGATGCAATAAACATATATCCTGCGGGATAGCCACCTTTATCTTCGGCTGCAGGCTCATAACCCATGGCACGTACCATGATTGTTACGGCTTCTTGAAAAAGAACTGCGTCATCGGGTCTAAAGGTTCCTGTGTCGTCACCAATAACCATTCCCTGTTGGTCAGCAACGTTTATTGCACCTGTTGCCCAACTATCCGCTGGGACATCAGGGAATTTTGTGGGTCCCTGGGAACTTTTTACGATGTCTTCCAGTCCAATTGAATATACTGATACTTTCGCCATCTCGCTTCTAAGGATATTGTCATTTGGTCTAAAGTTTCCATTTTCAGCATCACCGACCATAATTCCCAAAGCCCCTAAAAGCTCAGCCGCTTCTGCATATTTTGTATCAGAAATATCAGGTGCCAAAGTTATTCTGTTATTACTATAACGAGAACGACTCATGGTTGCCGGCAAAGGAATCGTTGCCATGCCATTATATTTTGAACTGTTTTCAACAAGATTAGTGTTTACATCATGCCCTGCATCTATTGTGCCATCAGTGTTTGTACCATCAAAAGTACGTGGCTGAATTGGCTTGTTTGTAGCCGTGGGATTCTGAATTGACATCCCGTTTGGAAGTTTCAGTTCTGAATTTGTAGTAGTACCGTTCGGAATATGTCCATCGGCACCACTCAACTCGGCGGGATTTTCCCCAGAAGTTGGGATTGTGTCCTCATATATTTTTGAGGCTTCATCACCAACCACCGTTGAGGTTTCCGCAAACACCGTAACCCCACAAAGGGCAACAACCATGCAGAGAACAACTAATATGGAAGTGAATTTTTTTAACATATTGAGTTCCTCCTAAAATTAAATAATTTAATTTGTTTAAATTGGTTTTGGTTTCATTGCTTTGGATTGATTTTTACATGATTATTTTGTGCTGCAAAGAAGAAATTACACCGTTAACATTATGGTACTTGTGGAAAATTTAGTCTGAGTTATAAACTTTTTATAAATTTATTGGTTTTGTTTAAAATAGTTGTTGAAATTTTATCATATATATGGTATATTGTAAGTTGTTAATATAGAATATGATGTGTTTTAATATAAAGGAGGAAGCAAAATGAAAAAATGTAAATTAGTTTCTATGGGATTAGCTCTTGCGTTGGTTTTTTCGACATTTTCATTATCGGCTTTTGCATTGAAATTTAATGACGTTGATAACGACCCGACCGTTGCATGGGCAAAAGATTCTATCGTTAAAATGACAGATGCAGGCTACATCAAGGGGTATGAAGATGGCACCTTTAAGCCATCACGTGCAGTTTCTAAAATCGAAGGCTTGTTGCTTATGGCTAGAATGCTTGGGGTTGACGAAAAAGCATACACCGAGTCTGTAGAAAATGCCAAAGTTATATATGGAGATGTCGTTGAAAAGTTCAACACCACATATGTAAAAGAACTTTCATTTTTATTGTATAATGACGTTTTAAACCAAAACGACTTAAATACTTATGCCTCAAGCGCAACTGCAAATACACCGCTTTTCAGATATCAAGGTGCTATTCTTATGACAAAGCTTTTGGGTGCTGAAAAGACCGTTTCTGCTAGCAACGTCACCGACACAGGGTATGCAGATAACGCTGACATTCCAAGCACTGCCAGAGCCTATGTCAAATACGTAAAAGATGAAAATGTCATGAACGGCATGGGAAATGACGCCAGTGGCAAACCTGAATTTTCACCAAACACTACTCTCACTCGTGCGCAAATGGCAACGCTTCTTGAAAGACAAATCTCAAAACTAGACAAGTCTATAATTTCAGGAACTATTGCTTCTGTAGACATTGATAATAACAGCTTTACTATCGATACCTCTAAGAGTGAAGAAACTATTGAGGTCAAGAACAACACTCTTGTAAAATTGAATGGTAGTGCGAGCGCACTTAAAAATTTAAGTGAAGGTGCCGATGTTACCATTTCATATATTTGTGGCGGTGCAAGACTTGTTGAAGCTAAAAGTGTCGAAAAGACAATTAGTCTTTATGGGCTAATCAAACAAATAAGTGAATCTTCAAAAGGAAAACAAGTCACTCTCCAAGATTTTGAAGACAAACAAAGCACAGGCACATATGATATTTCTGAAGATTGCAAAATTACCAAAAAGGGAACAAAAATCACTTTAGCGGACCTTAAAACAGGGGATTTCATACATTGCCTTGTTAAAAATGCTAAAGTTGTAGAAATCCAAACCGCTGATAAATCATTTGAAGCTACTGGTTCATTGGTAGATGTTGATTATGATGATGCAGACCACGTATATGTTACGATTTCCGAAAAAGGAAACGACGAAAATTCAACTTATGAAGTTTCAGTAGATGGCGCACCAGTTACACGTAACGGTGTATCTTCTACTTATCGTGAACTCGCAGCCGGCGATACCATTGCATTGCGTGTAAATTATGGTAAAATTACAAAACTTACTGCTTCCAGTGCTTCAGAATCACTAACTGGAACCATAGAAGAAATATTAATTTCAAAAACTCCTTCTATTACAATTAGCGTAAAAGGTAAAAATCAAACTTATAAAGTTTCATCAAGTGCAAAATTTATTGTAAACGATGAAGATGCTACTATTTATGACTTGCGTCCCGGAAGTGCTGTCACTGTAACTCTTGACAGTAGCGAAATTAAGAAACTCACTACCACCATTTCTGCCGAAGAAACTCAAGGCGAAATCTCAGGTGAAGTTGTATCTATCAACACAAACTATAACGTTATCACTATTAAAGACGATAAAGGTAACGAAAAGAGTATTTATTATAACACAAAAACCACTTTCCTCAAGAAAGATGGTAGTGCAACAACCGCCAAAGGTTTGGTTAAAGGTTCTAATATTTCCATAACCGGTTCAAACAAAAATGGCGTTTTTGAAGCAACAATAGTAATCGTTAAATAGTATTTGCAAAATTCGCACATAAAAACCCCACAAAGAATAAAAAATATTCTTTGTGGGGTTTAATTTTAATCCATATTGTTGATATCGATACACGATATTCCATTAAGATGATATTCATCCTTTTGTTCATTTGTAAGTGTTTCAAATCTAATTTTACTACTGCCTGCCATAAAATATGAATAACAACAAATTTCATTAAAATAATATATTGTATCCGAGTGCGGTTTCTCTATTTTGTTAAGCAAATATTCACTTGCTGTCAACTTTGAAAATAAAACTTCCAATTTTTCCTCATTGACCTCTACAAACAAAGACTCCGCCAATGACATAAAATATTTTTTATAACAACTTTCATCTAACGATTTAGTAATTTCTTCAAGATTAATATCCGAAAGTGGCCTATATATGTTTTTTGAATTTTCCAAAGTTTCGATATTTTCTGAATTGCTTACATTATTAGGAACATTTGTAGCTTGCGAATTATCGCTTTGGCTTGTCTTTTTACAACTCGAAAAGATTAAAATAAATATAAGCATACAACAACTCACGCCGAAAAAATATCTGCAGTTATGTTTCATGTACTTTTCGATCCTTTCAAATCAAAAGAAATTCACTATTACCGAATTTCTTGAAGATAATATTGATGCTATTATTTCGCATCAATATATTTTTAATATTTATTAAATCCTACGAATTCGTCAAATGGTTTTCGAATCTTTTCTCGAACATTTTCATCTTTAGCATATCCAAAGGCAATAATCTGTCTTATTGTTACCTCTTCCGGAATATTCAATAGTTTTCGTATTTTATCTTCATTAAAATATCCGATAATGCATGTGGCAAGTCCCATTGATGTGGCAGTCAAAACCACGCCTGCACTCATTAATCCCATGTCCATCTGTGCATAATGTTGACTATCGCATGTCACGCCGGGCTTTAATTTAGCTCTTGTTTCGCATGCAACCATAAACGCCGGAACATCTGTTGCCCATTTATTGATAGGTCTATCTTCACTAGATAAAAGCGGAGCTATCGCCTGTGCTGTTTCACCCTCTGCTACAATAAATCGATAAGGTTGGCTATTACATGCTGATGGCATGTTTTGTGCTATCTTGAGAATTTCTACCAAATCATCATGTTTAACCGCTTTATCCAAATAATTTCTACAACTTTGCCTTTTGCTTATTACTTCTTTAAAATCCATAAAAATTCTCCATTCATAAATTTATTTGATTAAACTGATTAAATAATAACACCGGTCTTCGGTATCGTTCATTAAGGTCTCCGTATATAAAAGACCTTCGCCAGTACCGCCCTTCATCCCTTCTGCTGCCACTTCTGCGTTGCCATCTCTGCGGCTTATCCATGCTACCTCATCTTTTTCTAATGCATTAAATTCATTAACAGGTAATATCTGCTTTAAATATCCATAAATATCATTTAATAAATCATCCCACTGTGTATAAATTCTACCTGCATATTGCTTCATTCCAATCGTTGACCGCATTTCATTCTCACTCATATCTTGTGCACTAATACTAGCCGCTCGATTTAAGTATTCCGTCTTTTTGTTCGCTCTTTCTGTTAATACCGCTATCTTGTCATTGACACTATTTCTAAGACTATTAACAAAATTGAGTTCAAATTCGGTTAATAATGCATTGTCAATATAACTTAGTTCGTCTCGTGCCTCATACAAAAGCCCGT
>JAVXFE010000111.1:0-6428 GCA_036658075.1 Oscillospiraceae bacterium | reverse complement strand
GGGGCAACAGGTTATGCGGGGATTGAAGTTGTTAGATTATTATTATCTCATCCAGAAGTTGAAATTACGCATATTGTTTCAAAATCTTTTGCAGGTCAAAAAATTTCAGATATATACCAAAATTTAAAAGGCATATGCGATTTGGAATGTTCTTCTCTTAATATAGAAGAAACTGCCGAAAAGTGTGATGTTGTGTTTACCGCACTCCCTCACGGTGCTTCAAAAGAAGTAATTCCGTCCTTGTACGAAAAAGGACTTAAAATAATTGATTTAAGTGGCGATTTTAGATATAATGATGTGAATACCTACGAAAAATGGTATGGTATGCCACATGAGGCACCAGAACTTTTAAAGAAATCGGTTTATGGCTTATGTGAACTCCATCGTGATGAAATAAAATCTCATAGATTAGTTGGAAATCCCGGATGCTATACCACATGTTCAATACTTGGTTTAGCTCCGCTTGTTGCTGAAAAAATCGTGGATAATAAAAGCATTATTATCGATGCAAAATCAGGCGTAACCGGTGCCGGACGAGGTGCGTCGCTACCGTCGATGTTCTGTGAATGTACAGAGAGCATGAAGGCGTATAAAGTTGCAACGCATCGACATACTTCGGAAATTGAGCAAGAGCTTTCACTCATTGCACACGAGGATATAATGTTATCCTTTACACCGCATTTGGCACCTATGAAACGTGGGATTTTGGCTACGTGTTATGCAAATTTAACAACATCTACAACTACTGAAGATGTTGTAGAAATATATAAAGATTTTTATAAAAATGAAAAGTTCGTGAGAATTTACGATGCAGGAAAGCTTCCAGAGATTAATCATATTTCGGGGTCTAATTATGCAGCAATTGGGATTGTCGTTGACGAAAGACTAAGCAGAGTTATTGTTGTATCTTGTATCGATAATCTTGTTAAAGGTGCGGCGGGACAGGCTATTCAAAATATGAACTTGATTTGTGGATTTCCTGAAGATACCGGACTTTTAAACGCTGGATTATATCTTTAAAAATTGTATATAAACCTAAATATTATGGAGGAAAGTTATGAAGGAATTAATAAATAAAGCGACTATACTCATAGAAGCTTTGCCATATATACAAAAACTTAACGGAAAAACGGTAGTTATTAAATATGGCGGAAATGCCATGATAAATGATGAACTTAAAAATAAAGTTATGGAAGATATTACTCTTTTGAAATACATAGGAATGCATCCAATCGTGGTTCATGGTGGCGGACCTGATATTTCTTCCGAACTTGCCAAAAACGACATAAAAAGCGAGTTTGTAAACGGCTTACGTGTTACAAATAAGCAGACAATGGATATAGCTCAAATGGTTTTAATCGGAAAAACTAACAAGGAGATTGTATCCATGCTTGGGGCAAAAGGCGGAAAAGGACTGGGGATTTCGGGAATTGACGGGCGTCTTATCCAATGCAAAAAGCACTTTACTGAGGTAGATGGAAAGAAAACGGATATTGGATACGTTGGGGATATTATAAAAATTAACGAAAAAGTCCTTGAATTTATTTCTGATAATGATTTCATTCCCGTTGTTGCACCTATCGGCGTTGACGATGAAGGAAATAGTTACAATATTAACGCTGACACCGTTGCAGGGGCAATTGCTATTGCGTTAGAGGCTGAAAAGTTAATATTGCTCACGGATATTGAAGGGTTAAAAGAGTCGGCTGACAGCTCTAATATTATATACGAAATGGACTGCAAAGGAATTCGTGAAATGATTAATAATGGGAACATTGTCGGCGGAATGATTCCAAAGGTTATGGGGGGAATTGAAGCTATTGAGGCAGGGGTAAATAAAGTGCATATTATAGATGGTAGAATTCCACATTGCCTGCTTTTAGAAATTTTTACCGACAAGGGTATTGGAACAATGATAAAAAGATAAGGTATACTAAAAAGAACGTCGGCTCATCGCTCGACGTTCTTTTTAGTTGTAGAAATTTAGTAGTTTAACTTTTTTTGTGGATATACACCTTTTAAATGAAATTATATTTATAAAAATTTTTAATAATTATTGAAATCTTTGGAATAATACTAAAAATGAATGAAATTTGGAGGTGTTGCGTTTGAGAACCATGTTAGGCACATCTGTATCAGATGGGATTGCCATTGGTGCAATTAAGGTTTACAAACCGACGGTTAAAAGTATACGTCGTAGAAAAGTGGAGGAGGCTTCAGCGGAAGTAGAACGATTTAAAAATGCAAAAAACGCTGCGATTTGCGAGCTTAATGAACTTTATAGTGAAACGCTTAAAGATATTGGCACAGAGAATGCTGAAATTTTTAATATTCACACAATGATGTTAAACGACAAATCTTTTACAGATGAAATAGAAAAAACCATTTTAACACAACATATAAACGCCGAATTTGCCGTTGCCACTGTTTCTGAAAATTTCCGAAAGATATTTACCGGCATGAGTGATAGCTATATGCAAGGTCGTGCCACCGATGTAACTGATATTTCAGAACGCCTTATATCCATTTTAACGTGTAAAATAAACGATTTTGTCATGGATACGCCATCGATAATAGTTGCAAGTGAAATTACACCAAGTGAAGCTATGTCGTTTGATACAAAAAATCTTTTGGGGATTGTTACGATTCATGGTTCAAAATATTCGCATACTGCAATTATTGCCAGAACGTTAAATATTCCCGCAATAATAGGATGCGATTGTGATTTAGAGAGTATTTTAAACGGTGAGTTTTCTATTCTCGACGGCGATAGCGGAAAAATAATTATTGACCCTGATTCCGAAACGATAAAAGCCTATAATGCGTATTGTGCGGAAAAGCAAAAAGCTTTATCTGACCTGGAACTTTTAAAAGGGTTGGAAACCACAACAAAAAGCGGGCGTTCAATAAGCCTTTTGGCGAATATAAACAATTTAGGTGATATTCCTGCTGCTATTTCTAATGATGCAAAAGGCGTGGGGCTATTTAGAAGTGAGTTTATATATTTAAATAGTAAGAACTATCCAATGGAGGAAGAACAGTTCGAAATATACAAAACCGTTGCAAAAAAAATGAATGGTAGACGTGTGATAATTCGTACGATGGATATTGGTGCAGACAAGAAAATTGAATATTTTAACCTTCCGCCTGAAGAAAATCCAGCAATGGGTTATCGTGCAATTCGAATATGTCTTAAACGTAGAGAACTTTTTGAAACGCAGTTGCGTGCTATATATCGTGCCTCAAAATTTGGAAAAATTTCTATTATGTTTCCAATGATTGTGTCCGTTTCAGAGGTCAGACAAATAAAACATATCATAGATGTTGTAAAAACCGAATTGCGTGGCGGCGGATATGAATATTCAGATGATGTCGAAATAGGAATAATGATAGAAACGCCGGCGGCGGCAATAATTAGCGATGAGTTAGCAAAAGAAGTTGACTTTTTTAGCATCGGAACAAACGATTTAACACAATACACCTTGGCGTGTGACCGTCAAAATCCAAACCTCTCGGAGGTATACGATTCCCATCATTCGGCAATATTAAAGCTTATTAAAATTGTTACAGAGAATGCACACAAAAATGGGATTTGGAGCGGAATATGCGGCGATCTTGCCACCGATTTTGAACTAACAGAAACTTTTATAAAAATGGGAGTTGATGAGCTTTCTGTGCCATCAACATTTATATTGCCTTTGCGAAAAATAATAAGGGAGATGAAATAATATGATTTTTAATAAGAATAAAGAGCTTAGTGAATTTCAAATTTATGCACCGATAAGTGGAACCTCTATACGCATAGGGGATGTTCCAGACCCTGTATTTGCAGAAAAAATGCTAGGTGATGGCGTTGCTATTATACCAACAGATGGACATTTTGTGTCCCCCGTAACGGGTGTAATTACGCAAGTCGCCGACACCCTTCATGCATACGGGATAAAGACAGATGACGGGCTTGAGGTTTTGGTGCATATTGGAATAGATACCGTAAATTTAGCAGGAAGCGGATTTACTGCCGCACGAAAAGTTGGTGACCGAGTAGCGGTTGGCGACCCTTTGGCAATTGTTGACCTAGAGCTTATAAAATCTAAAGGATATGATATTCATACACCAATAGTTATTACAAATATTGGAATCTTAAAATCTCTAACTGTCGTTGAAGGTCCGGTACATGCGGCGAATACGGTAATACTAAAGTATACCTTATAAACTTTCTCTTGTGAACAAGGTGCCGACATGTTCGCCTTTTATTATTTCATAAAGATTTTCTGGGTTTTGCCCGTTTGTGATAACCATATCAATATTTGCGGCTGTTACAATTTCAGCCGCTTTTAGTTTTGTTCGCATTCCGCCGGTGCCACGGCGAGTTCCTTCACCGCACGCCATTGCACGGATTTCGTCCGTTATTTTATCGATTTTAGGGATAATTTTAGCGGCGGGATTTGTGTTTGGATTATCGTCATAAAACCCATCAATATCGGATAAAATTACTAATAAATCCGCTCCAACCAAGACGGAAACATAGGCGGACAAGGTGTCGTTATCACCAAACTCAATTTCGTATGTCGATATTACGTCATTTTCATTAACTATTGGAATAACGCCATATTCGAGCATACTGTTAAATGCCGCACGTGCGCTATTATAGCGGGTTTCTTCATCGAGTATAAATTTTGTCAAAAGAACTTGACCCGTACTATGACCATATTCTCTAAAAAACTTTTCATATATCGCAACAAGGCTAGCTTGTCCAATTGCGGCAAGGGCTTGCTTTTGTCGTGTAGAGGTTGGCTTTTCTTCTAAAGCCAACTTGCCAACACCGACGCCGATAGCACCACTTGACACCAATATAACCTCTTTGCCCATGTTCATTAAATCTGATAAAACTCGAACAAGGGTTTCAAGCCTATGTAAGTTTATTTTCCCTGTTTCATGTGTTAATGTAGATGTTCCGACTTTGACCACAATTCTTTTTATATCTTTCATGATTTCCTCCGAAATATGCATGGTTATGAATTTATTTATTATACAACAATTTTTTTCTATTGTCAAACCCTTGACAGAATGTTATATAATATTATAAACTATAGTTATAAACAAACTGGCAAAGGCTTTCATAATAAAATAATTTTATAGGCGGAATAATATATGCAAATCGGAAATGTAAAACTTAGTGGTAATGTTTTTTTGGCACCTATGGCAGGGGTGACGGATAAGGCCTTTCGCATAATAACAAAACCTTTTGGTGTGTCTCTTATGTATACTGAAATGGTTTCAGGAAAAGGTCTTTTTTATAAGAATAAAAAAACCGAAACGCTTCTCGAAGTTGTAAATGAAGAAAAACCTGTAGCGGCACAAATTTTTGGACATGACCCGGAGGTCATGTCTAAAATTGCGTCATCTGCTTTGGACTATGGTGCAATTATGGTGGATATAAATATGGGGTGTCCGGCTCCAAAAATCGTTAATAACGGCGACGGTTCGGCTTTAATGAAATCTCCGAACTTAGCGGGGGCGGTTATAAAATCGGTGGTAGAAGCGGCGGCGGTGCCTGTTACTGTAAAAATCCGAAGCGGATGGGACTTAGGTTCTATAAACGCTGTAGAAATAGCGAAAATTGCGGAGCAAAACGGTGCTTCTGCTGTCACGATACACGGCCGTACTCGTGAACAATTTTATAGCGGAAACGCAGATATAGAAGTTATAAAAAATGTTGTACAAGCTGTGACGATACCCGTTATCGGAAACGGTGACATAACGAATGGCGAAAGTGCTAAAAGAATGCTTGATTATACAGGGTGTGCAGGAATTATGATTGGACGTGCCTCTCAAGGAAATCCATGGATTTTTCGAGAGGTAAACCATTATTTAAAGACGGGTGAAATTTTACCGCCTCCCACTCTTTCGGAAAGAATAGAAAAAGCCCTTGAACATTTAGAACTTCTTGTAAAATACAAAGGCGAACATCGTGGGATTCAAGAGGGAAGAAAACACATGGCGTGGTATTTTAAAGGTGTAGTTGGTGGTGCAAAATTAAGGGATTTAATTAATAAGGCCTGTACTTTTGAAGAAATGAAAAATATTATAAAGCCGAATAAAATATAATGTCATATATTTGTCCAAACTCTAATATATATTAACTGGTGATGATATGTTAAATTATATTTGGGGTGGAATGATTATAATTGCTCTTGTGGTCTCGGTTTTTACGGGTACAATTGAGGCGACTACCGCAGCCGCTGTTGATGGGGCAACTTCTGCTGTGGAAATGTGTATTGGACTTTTGGGAATTATGTGTTTATGGACGGGGCTTGCAAAAATTGGCGAGCGTGGCGGACTTGTAAAAATATTAGCGAAAGCGTTAAGCCCACTTACAAAATTGGCTTTCCCTAAGCTAAAACAAGGCTCATCAGAACTCGGAAGCA
>JAVXFE010000110.1:0-6493 GCA_036658075.1 Oscillospiraceae bacterium | reverse complement strand
CGATTGATAACGCCCTACAGCGAATAAAGAGAAAGCTTGATATGGGGTAGGTCGTAACCTACAAAATAATCATGTGAATATGTTAAAATAACCGCATCCTTTGGTTGAGGGCGGTTATTTTTTTATGTACACAATTATTAAAAAAATAATAACCGAAATTGTAGGGGACGATGCCCACATCGTCCCGAACATACAATTAACCGAATGTGTAATTATCACAATTTGTTATTGTTGGCGTAATACAAAACGGGACGATGTAGGCATCGTCCCCTACAGATTGTGTTCGTTTGGGCGTTCTTTTTGAAATCGTGTAAGGGGTGGACGATTTCAGAATGATGCCCACATCGTCCACTACTTATCCCATGTCAAAAAAAGAACGGACTAAAACTTTTAAAAAGTCAAGAAGAAAAAATATTTATTATGTAAACAGTTGTCGATTTTTTTATAAAAAAACTATGCAAATCTGAAAATTTTATTAACTATAAAAACACTGATTTTATAGTTATAAACAGACTTATCCACATTTCCCACAGATAAAAAGTAGAAAAACATGTAAAAACAACCCTTTTTTAGAGTTATCCACAGAAACGCTTTTATAGGCAAAAGTAACACTGCCAATTGTCAAAAATGGTTTACATAAATAAAATATTTATTTCGAATTATTTTTATTGTCTAAAATTTTAATTAAATTTAGGAAAATTTCTGCTATTCCCCTTGAAGTTTTTGCGAAACTAAGATATAATTAGTGACATTAAATCTATTTGCTAAAATCAGTATAGTTAAAATGGAAATTGTTGCATATGAGGAAAAGGAGAAAATTATGAATATTTTTAAATTAGCAGAAATGACTGAAAAAGAAAAAAACTTTATTATGAAACGTGCAGAATTTGATATTTCTGGGCATATGGAACTTGCAAAAGAGGTTTCTGACGATATTCGTGAGCGTGGAGATGAGGCACTTCTTGAATATACCCAAAAATTCGATAAAGTAACTTTAACCCGTGAGGCTATAAAAGTTAAACCTGAAGAGATTGAAGAAGGCTACAAAAACCTAGACCTTAAAACCCGTGAGGCTATCGAATATGCAGCTAAAAATATTCATAATTTCCATGAAAAGCAACTCCCTGAAGAAATGTGGTTCACGGAAGTTGACAAGGGCTTGATGGTTGGTGAAAAGACAACGCCGATTGTGGACGTTTGTCTCTATGTGCCACGTGGAAAAGGTAGTTTTCCGTCTGTTTTGTGTATGCTCGGTATCCCTGCTGTTGTTGCCGCTGTTCCAAAGATTGTGGTTGTGACACCACCAAATGAGCTTGGAAACGTCGATGATGCAATTCTGGCGGCGGCAAAGATAATCGGGATTACTGAAATCTATAAAGTCGGCGGAATTCAAGCTGTTGCAGCGGCGGCGTTTGGAACCGAAACTATCCCTAAATGTCATAAGATAATCGGACCCGGAAACGCTTATGCAACGGCGGCTAAACGAGTTCTTGCCAATTACATTGACGCTGGACTTCCAGCGGGTCCAAGTGAGGCGATTATACTCGCTGACAAAAATGCCGACCCTGAAAAAGTTGCCCTTGACTGGATGATAGAGGCGGAACATGGACCTGATTCTGCATCATTATTAGTCACGAACAGTGAAGAGCTTGTCGAAAAGGTTTTGCCTATTGTCGAAAGACAGCTTCAGAAAATATCTGAAAAACGCCGTGACTTTGTAAGCCGAAACTTTAGCACATACGGTGGCGTTATTATTACAAAAAGCCTTGAAGAAAGCGTTGAGTTTGTGAACGACTACGCACCTGAACATATGGAAGTCATGACGAAAAATCCTTTCGACATATTGCCGATGATTAAAAATGCAGGCGAGATTTTGCTTGGCGAATACACACCCGTTACCCTGTGCAACTTTGTTTTAGGTCCTAACGCAATTTTGCCTACCGGGCAGTTCGCAAAAACGTATTCAAGCGTATCTGTGTTTGACTTTTTAAAGCGTTCATCTGTTGGATATGCGAGTCGGGCAGGGTTTGAAATGGTTCGTGATTATGCTGACCGTTTTGCTACCGTTGAAGGCTTTGACACCCACGCTTTAGCAGTAAGAGAACGAAAATAAGACTATAAAATAAGGGGGCTGAACCGCTTGGAAAATAAAGTTATGGTAACTCGAAAAACTACAGAATCTAACATAGTCGTTAAAATCGAAAAGGGTAAACTTTCAAAGGATTATAGAAAAAACATTAAAACGCCACTTCCGTTTTTAAATCATATGATTGAGCATATCGCATGGCGTGGTGCTTTAAATATTTCTATTTCGATGGAACTTGATGAGTTTAACCTGACGCACCTAGTCTGTGAAGATGTAGGTATGACCTTAGGTCGTGCCGTGGGAGAATTTGTAAAAGCAAACACTCCTGAAGGTTATGGAACAGCCGTTGGGATTATCGATGAGGCACAAACCCTTGCGGCGATTTCGTTTGAAGATAGGTCGCTTCTTGCGTTTTCAGCGGACATTAAGTATCCTGAAAATGTTGAAGGAATGCCCAGCGAGGAACTTGTTACCTTTCTTGACGGATTTGCACAGGGGGCTAGATGTACCCTGCATGTGGACATAAAAAAGGGCGAAAACGGACACCATATTTGGGAATCCGTATATCGTGCGGTTGGAATCGCCTTAGGGCAGGCTCTTAACGTCAACGAACAGCGTGCGGGTTTAACGTCGGGCGTTGCAGGAAAGGTTGTATATGAAACTGAATTTAAATGATTTCGATAAGATAATTTTCGATATGGACGGGGTAATAACAAGCGAATACATATATTGGGACACGGCGGCGCTCACGATATATGAACTTTTATTTGACTATAAATTTTATGGAAAGCATGATATCGACCGTGAATGGTGTCGGAAGAATTATAAAGAGATTTCGGACACCATTTTCTGTGGTGAAAAGACTATTCGTGCCGTGAAAAGATTGGGGGTTAACACAAACTGGGATTTAGCCTATATTGTGTTTTGTGTTTCTAAGTATATCGAGCCGTGCCTTGAAAGGCTTGACAAAGCCCACTTTGACGCCGTTTGTATGTTTATTGAAAACATCACCACGCTTGCCCCAAAGTTATATGAGCATATTGAAGGGCTAGCCGAAACCGTTATTGACAAAGATAAGGGCTTTTTTAAGCGTTCAGGTACTGGGTTTTGGACACAAATGCACGCAGGCTTTCAAGACTGGTTTAACGGTTTCGACGGCGTGGAAGGGCTTAATAGCATGGAGAAGCCTTTATTACCGCTTGGCGATATAAAAAGCACCTTAAAATCCCTCAAGGATAAAGGGATAAAGCTTGGAATCGGCACGGGTCGCCCACGAAAAGAGATTGTGTATCCACTTGATATGTGGGGGATTTCTGAATATTTTGAAGGCGACATGATTGCTACATATGATGAAATCTCTAACGCCGAATCAGCCTTAAAGCTTGATAACTCAATTGCGAAACCGCACCCGTTTGTTTTTTTAAAGGCGGCAATCGGAAACGAGTATTCGGATTTTGAAATTATAAACAAAGCTTATAATCCTGAAAAGCTTAAACGAACGCTTATTGTGGGTGACGCACCTAGCGATTTGATTTCTGCCACGGCAGGGAATTTTAAGTTTTTGGCGGTTTTAACAGGTGTAGAGGGCGAAAATGCTCGTGAATATTTTGTAAAAAACCATGCGGATTATATAGTAAAAGATATTAGAAATATTGGAGAAGCTTATGAAAAAGAAGATTAATACGCCGCTTACATCAGAAAACGTAAAGACCCTAAAGTCAGGCGATAGCGTTTTATTATCAGGCGTAATTTATACCGCAAGGGACTCTGCACACAAGCGAATGATTGAAACTCTTGACGCAGGCGAAAAGCTTCCGATTGAAATTTTAGATGCGGTGATATATTATGCAGGACCCACACCGCCTAAACCCAATCAGGTTATTGGCTCATGCGGACCCACTACAAGCGGAAGAATGGACGCATATGCACCACGGTTGATTTCGTTGGGGCTTACTGGAATGATAGGAAAAGGCGAAAGAGACGATAGCGTTATTGCCGCAATGATGGAAAACGGTTGCGTGTATTTTGGAGCGATAGGCGGAGCGGGAGCCTTAATTTCAAAAAGCGTAGTGTCCGCAGAAGTTGTAGCATATGAGGACTTAGGCACGGAAGCGATTCGAAAATTGGTTGTAAAAGACATGCCTCTCACGGTGATAATTGATGCATATGGAAATAATTTGTACCATCCCGAATAAATAGTCGATACTCTAATTAAAAGTGTAACATGAAAGGTGAATGGTTAAAATTATGGCGGAAAATAGAAGAATAATAGTTGTTGGTGGCGGAGCATCAGGAATGATAGCGGCAGGCTTTGCAGCGTCACGTGGGTTTAATGTAAAGCTTATTGAAAAGAATAAAATTCTTGGAAAAAAGTTGATGATTACCGGAAAAGGAAGATGTAATATTACAAATGCGTGTGATAAAGTTGAGGAGCTAATTAAAAATATCCCGACAAACGGTTCGTTTTTGTATAGTGCCTTTTATAATTTCACAAATCAACAGACGATTGAATTCTTTAATAATTTGGGAGTCGATACAAAAGTTGAACGTGGAAATCGTGTCTTCCCTGTTTCGGATAAGAGTTTGGACGTTGTAAACGCCCTTAGAGACTTTATGATACAGAATAATGTTGAAATCATAACCGACACGGTGCAGAATATCTTGGTTGACGGCGACAAAGTTTCAGGGGTCGTAACTCAAAAGAGAGGCGTAATCACAGCCGATGACGTCATTATTGCCACAGGCGGAATGTCGTATACGCTCACAGGTTCGACTGGTGACGGTTATGAATGGGCGAAAAAGCTAGGGCATACTATTACAGAAATAAAGCCGTCGCTTGTGCCGATTGAGGTTGAAGAAAAGTGGGTGTCAGGGCTTAAAGGCGTATCGCTTAAAAATGTTGAAGTTAAGGTTATTGACGAGAAAAATAAGAAAATCCATAGCGAGTTTGGCGAAATGATGTTTGCACATTTCGGACTCACGGGTCCGATTATTTTAAGCACAAGCTCACACATTAAAGACCTAAAAGGCAAAAACTATCGCATAATCCTTGACTTAAAGCCTGCTTTAGACGAAAAGCAACTTGATGCACGTGTGCTTAGAGACTTTCAAAAGTACAATAACAAAGATTTTAGAAACAGCTTAGGCGACCTTTTGCCAAGCAGTTTAATTGACGTTATTATTGGCTTAGCGGAGATTGACCCATTTAAAAAGGTTAACTCTGTTACCAAAGAAGAGCGTGCAAGGCTTGTGTTTTTACTTAAAAACCTAGAACTTCACATAACAGGATTTTCACCTATAGAACAGGCAATAATTACTTCAGGTGGGGTGTGCGTAAAAGAAATAAACCCATCCACTATGCAATCAAAGTTAGTGAATGGATTATACTTTTGTGGTGAGATTATTGATGTTGATGGTTATACTGGTGGCTTTAACTTACAAATAGCGTTTTCGACGGGCTTTTTGGCTGGTTCGTCTTGCGGAATTTCTTTGTAACTTTGCAATAGAGTTCTTGTAAAACGTGGCTTGGCACACGCTCCAAACTATAGAGAGCGTATACGTCGCTATAAAGTTAATTCCAAAACGAACCATTAAGTTTTCTAAGTTCGTAAACGTTAAAATTTCATAAACGCTTGTTATAATAAGGCAATGCAAAAGATAAATATCATACGAGGCTTCCGAAATGCTGATAAGGAAGCCTTTCCCTTTACTTTCAAGCGTTTCAGTAAGTCCCTTAATGTAGGTATAAAACCCGAACATAGAGAAGAAGCAGAAAAACACTACAATAAGAGGTTCAAATGAATAGTCAATCAAGCCACCAACGTCCATATATGACAAAACGCAATGTGCAATAGCAGTGATAAACCACCCAATATACATGATGATTTTGTTGCGTTCGATAAAGCTTATAAAGGACTCATAATAGATACCGGCGTACATTCCAAGTGTCCAAAAAATCAAGTATGACGAGAATAATTTTACCATGTAGGCGGTGTCTGGGATAAACATTCGACACCCGATAGTTACCGCAAAGGCGATAGCGACAATTATGGCAGAGAAGGGCGTCGACTTAACACGTGAAATCAATATCCAAATTGGCATAAGTAAATAAAACTGGATAATTAATATTATAAAATAAAACTGTGCCGACAAGTCACCATCTAATATGTATCGCAGAAGGTTTGCAAATTTAAAGTCGAAAAATTTAAATATAAAAACATAGACAAGATAATAGACCGTAACCCAAATAAAGTACGGCATATAAATTTTCCGAAATCTATCCCAAAGAAATGTGGGATATGTAAACTTTCGCTCATCACCATACTTATAAAAAAGCTTTAAGGCACTTGTAAATATAAATGCAGGGACGGCAAAAGAAATCAGCTTAGTAATGGAGAAAAAGACGAT
>JAVXFE010000109.1:0-6496 GCA_036658075.1 Oscillospiraceae bacterium | reverse complement strand
AAACAAGCAGAGGATACAGCAAAAATTGTCAGAGTAGGGCTTCTTGATGGTACAAAAAAAGATATAGAAAAGCTTGAGGCTATTACAAAATCCAAAAAAAATGATGCAATAAAAAAGATTGTCGATGAGCTTATATAACTCATAAAAATCTACCAAATTTAGAGAGGAGGGATGAATATATGGTTTTGACTATGAAACGTATCACGATTTATGGTCTAAAAAGCCACCGAAAAGCAATTTTAGAAGAGCTTCAACGTGATGGTGCGGTACAAGTTGAAGATTCAGATTTAACGAAATTTGGATTTGAAAAACTTGATACATCGTCATCGCAAACGGTTTTTAACAAGGCGATAACAACCGCAAATTCAGCACTTGAAATCCTTGGGAAATATGAACCTGAAGAAAAATCGTTGTTTGCAATGTTTGAGGGACGAGAAACTTTGTCGGTTGAAGAATATTATAAAAATGTTTCAGAAGTAGATAAGACAATGGGAGCTGTCAAAAGCATAAATGCCATATCTAAAGAAATTTCTGATTTAAAAGCTGAAATTATCCGTCGAAATACTCAAATAACAGCACTTAAACCGTGGTGTGGAATGGATGTTTCTGTAAGCTTTGAAGGGACAAAAAAGACGGCGGCACTTATTGGCGTTTTCCCTGACGAAATGAACTATGAAACATTAATGCTTAAATATGCCGAAACTTTAGCGCATGGAAAGTATAAAAATCCCGATAAAATGGCAATAGAGGCACAAGTTATTAGTTCGTCAGCAGAACAAACATGCGTCTTTATGTTATGTCATCGTGACACGGCAAACGAGGTGGAATCTGTACTTCGAAATATGGGGTTTGCAAAGCCACCCGTTATGACATCGAGCATTCCAACAGAGCGTATAAAGAGGCATGAGAATAAGATTAAGATTGCTGAAACCGCAATAAGCGAAAACGAAAATAAGATTAAAGCGTTTGCGAAGTATAGAAAATCTATAAAATTTATGCTGGATTATTATACTATGCGTATTGACAAATACAAGACTTTAAGCCAGGCAAATCAGCAAAAGCATGTGTTTGTCGTGACAGGATTTATCCCTGAAAAATACGTTGAAAAGCTTAAAGGTGCCTTGGTTAACAAATACGATGTTGCCATGGAGATTGAAGACACAAAAGATGAAGATAACGTCCCTGTTTTACTTGAAAATAATAAGTTTTCCGCACCTGTTGAAACGGTTTTGGAAACATATAGCCTGCCCGGAAAAGGTGAAGTCGATCCGACATCTGTTATGGCTATTTTCTACTATGTGTTGTTTGGAATCATGCTATCAGATACCATATATGGACTTATAATGGTCTTAGGTTGTGGATTTGTTATTTGGAAGTTTAAAAACATAGAGATCGGGTTAAAGAAAACTATGACGATGTTCATGTACTGTGGGATATCAACCATGTTTTGGGGAATAATGTTTGGCGGCTATTTTGGCGATGCAATTACAGTTATTTCTACTACTTTCTTTAACCATCCTGTTACAATTCCACCCCTTTGGTTTGCTCCGGTGGACGACCCAATGAGAATGCTGGTGTTTTCATTTGCTTTGGGAATAATTCATATATTTACCGGACTTGGAATGAAGTTTTATCAGATGGTTAAGGCAGGCGACTGGAAAGGTGCAATTTATGACGTTGTGTTTTGGTATATGTTAGTTGGAGGCGGTGTGGTTTATCTGCTAACTATGGACATGTTTGTAAACATGACAGGACTCGGCTTTAAGCTTTCACCTACCGTCGGAACTATTGCCACAATATCGGCATGTGTTGGTGCCTTAGGAATAATTCTATTTGCGGGGCGATCATCTAAAAACCCAGCTAAACGTGTTGCAAAGGGTGCTTATGAACTCTATAACGTTACCGGATATTTAAGTGACATTTTGTCATATTCGAGATTGTTGGCATTGGGACTTGCAACAGGTGTTATTGCTGAAGTTTTTAATAAAATGGGAAGTATGTTTGGCGGCGGAATCATTGGAGCAATTGCCTTTCTCATAATCTTTATTATCGGACATACTCTTAATATTGGAATAAATTTGCTCGGTGCATACGTTCATACAAACAGGTTACAGTTTGTTGAATTCTTTGGAAAATTTTATGAGGGCGGCGGAGAAAAATATTCGCCCTATTCTGTAAATACAAAATATTATAAATTCAAGGAGGAAATTTAATATGGAAAATTTAGGTATAGTTTTTGCGTTGTTGGGGGCTGCTCTTGCGGCTTTAATGGCTGGGATTGGCTCGGCAATTGGGGTTGGTATGGCAGGTGAAGCGGCGGCAGGCGTGGTTACAGAAGACCCACAAAAGTTTGGTAAAGTTCTTATACTTCAGCTTTTGCCCGGCACACAAGGAATTTACGGTTTGCTTATTGCATTTATGACACTTACGCAAATTGGTATCTTAGGTGGAAGTTCTGATATGTCCATGGCTAAAGGAATGCTATATTTTGCGGCATGCTTACCAATGGCGTTTGTGGGATTGTGGTCAGCGATAAGACAAGCACGTGCATCAGTTGCAGGTATTGCACTTGTAGCAAAACGTCCGGATCAAATGGGTAAAGCGATGATTTTTGCGGCTATGGTTGAAACATATGCAATTTTGGCGTTGTTGGTTTCTATCCTTTCTATATTTGGTATAGCGGGCTTAAATATCTAAAAACTTTTGGTTTCAAAATGAAAATGAAAGGGGAGATATCATGAGCGGGCTTGAAAAAATATTAGGACAAATACAAGAAGAGGCACAAATTAAGGCAAATGAAATAATTAAAAAGGCTAATTCCGAATCGGATAAAATTATTAGTGATGCACAGGATTCGGCTAAAAAATTTATAAATACGGCAACAGAAAAAGCTGAAAATCGTGCCGAGGATGTTGTAAAACGTGCAGAATCTGCGGCAGAGCTTGAAGCGAAACAAGGCGTCTTAAAAAAGAAACAAGAACTTATTGATTCTGTGATTAATGACGCATATGAATATTTAATAAAGCTAGATGATGATGCGTATTTTGAGTTAATTATGCGTATGATAGATGGACTTTCGCTTGAGAAAACAAGCGAGATTATATTTTCAGAAAAAGATAAAAAGCGTATTGGCCTCAAGCTGAAAGTTGCTTTAGCGTTAAAGAAAAACGTTGTAATTTCTAAAGAAACTCGTGAGTTTGATGGCGGTTTTATTATTTGTTATGGTGATATAGAGGAGAATTGTACATTTAAAGCTTTGTTTAATGAGTCGAGAGAAGCCTTAAAAGATACGGTTAATTCTGCACTGTTTGAAAAAGTTTGAATAGGAGGTTAACGTATGTCAGAGCAATACACATATGCGGTTGCCAGAGTTCGTGCTAAGGAGTTAACCTTATTAAATCGAGTAGATATTGACCAAATTTTGGCATGCAAAACATATGACGACGCACGAAATGTTTTGAATGATAAAGGCTTTGGCGATGGCGAAAATTTTGCTACATTAGAGGAATTGCTTGAATATGAACGTGAAAAAATGTGGAAGTTTATCCATGAGCTTGTTGGTGAAGAATCAGAGTTTGAAATATTCTTATACAAAAACGATTTTCATAACCTAAAAGCGGCAATTAAATCACAGTTAACCGGAAGTCATACGCAGGGATTGTTTAGTAATAACGGGACGGTACCGCCGGAAGATATTAGAGCGGCGATTAAAAGCCGTGATTATACGAGCCTTCCGATGCATTTAAAAGGCGTAGCCGAAGAGGCTGTTGATGTTTTATTAAAGACTGGCGATGGGCAGGAATGTGATATAATAATTGATAAAGCTACAATGCTTGCAATTCGTGACGAGGGTCGCAAATCAAAGGTAAGCATGATAGATAAATATACTGAACTCATTGTCGCACTTGCTGATATAAAGATAGCGGTGCGTTGTGCCAAAACCGATAAAAGCATACATTTTATAAAACGTGCTTTAGCGGAATGTGATACACTTAATATTGAATCTTTAGCTGTTGCATCTAGTAAAAGCCTTGACGATTTGTATAAGTATCTTGAAAACACAATATATTCGCCTGTTATTGCGGAACTTGAACATTCGATGTCTGCATTTGAAAAATGGTGTGATGACCGCATAATGTCTTTGATTCGTGTGCAAAAAACGAATTCGTTTACTATTGCACCGATTATTGCATATATGCTTGCAAGAGAGAGTGAAATAAAAGCAGTGCAAATCGTTATGACAGGGAAACTTCATGATATTAATGATAAACTCATTAAAGAGAGAGTGAGGGATTTGTATGTATAATATTGCCGTAATGGGCGACAGAGATAGTATATATGGATTTGCCGCACTCGGGCTTGATACTTTTTTTGTCTTAAACGAAGATGAAGCACGTGAAAGATTAGAAAATCTTTGCGGAGGCGACTATGCGGTAATTTATATCACAGAAGCCACTGCTAAAGTTTTAAGTTCTGAGATTGAAGTTTTGCGTACAAAACCGTTGCCTGCTATAATATTGATACCCGGAGTGTCGGGGAATACAGGCGAAGGAATTAAAAGTGTAAAAAAATCGGTTGAAAGAGCAGTAGGTTCAGATATAATATTTGGCGATGAAACATAAAATAGGTAAACCTTTGGAAATGGAGGAAACTATGAGTAGAGGAACGATTAGAAAAGTTGCGGGACCTTTGGTAATTGCTGAGGGTATGCGTGATGCAAATATGTTTGACGTGGTTCGTGTTGGTGAGATGCGACTTATTGGTGAGATTATTGAAATTCATGGCGATAGAGCATCAATTCAAGTTTATGAAGAGACCTCGGGCTTAGGCCCCGGTACACCTGTTGAGTCCACAGAAATGCCACTTAGCGTGGAGTTAGGACCTGGGCTGATTGGAAGTATTTTCGATGGAATCCAAAGACCTCTTGATGATATAATGAAGATAGCAGGAAATAACCTTAAAAGAGGCGTTGAAGTCCCTTCACTAAAGAGAGATAAAAAGTGGGAGTTTAAAGCTATTAAAAATGTTGGCGATAATGTTTCTGCTGGCGATATAATTGGAACAGTGCAGGAAACTGACGTTGTTCAACAAAAAATAATGATTCCACCATATGTAAATGGAAAGTTAAAGCAAATTAAAGACGGTGAATATACCGTCCAAAGCATTGTGGCTATTGTGGAAACAAAAACGGGCGACGTTAATATTACATTAATGCAAAAATGGCCTGTTCGTGTCGGACGTCCGTATACAAAAAAGCTTTCACCTGATATGCCACTTGTTACAGGACAACGTGTAATCGACACACTTTTCCCAATTGCAAAAGGTGGCGTTGCGGCTGTTCCCGGTCCTTTCGGAAGCGGAAAAACTGTGGTTCAGCATCAGCTAGCTAAATGGGCAGAGGCGGACATAGTTGTCTATATAGGCTGTGGTGAACGTGGAAACGAAATGACCGATGTTCTAAATGAGTTCCCTGAATTGATTGACCCGAAAACAGGAAAATCTTTGATGGAGAGAACGGTGTTAATTGCCAACACGTCGGATATGCCCGTTGCCGCACGTGAAGCATCAATATATACAGGGATTACTATTGCGGAATATTTCCGTGACATGGGATATTCTGTAGCTTTAATGGCGGATTCTACATCACGATGGGCAGAGGCCTTGCGTGAAATGTCAGGAAGGCTTGAAGAAATGCCCGGTGAGGAAGGATATCCTGCATATTTAGGAAGCAGACTTGCTCAATTTTATGAGCGTGCCGGACGAGTTATTACATTAGGTGACGGAAAAGAAGAAGGGTCATTGTCTGTTATTGGAGCGGTATCACCGCCAGGTGGTGATATTTCTGAACCTGTATCACAGGCAACTTTGCGTATTGTAAAGGTGTTTTGGGGCTTAGATGCTTCACTTGCATATAAGCGACACTTTCCTGCTATTAACTGGCTTACGAGTTATTCGCTATATATCGATACGATGGAAAATTGGTTTAACGAAAACGTGCACGATGACTGGATGGAGCTTAGGGCAAAGATTATGCTTATGCTCCATGACGAATCTGAACTTGACGAAATCGTTAAGCTTGTTGGAATGGATGCTCTTTCAAGCCCCGACCGTTTAAAGCTTGAAGCAGCACGCTCAATTCGTGAAGACTTTTTGCATCAAAACGCATATCACGAAGTTGACACATACACTCCGCTTGAAAAGCAATATTTAATGATGAAACTGGTTATCGACTACTATGAAAGTTGCGTAAAGGCTTTGGAGGCAGGCGTAAATGTTGAAAAGCTTGTATCACTACCTGTGCGTGAGAGGATTGGACGATTTAAGTATTATAATCAGAAGGATTTACAGACTGAATACACGGCTATTGTAGACCAGTTGTATAATGAAATAAGTAAAGAATCGCCAAAGGGGGTCTATTAAATGCCTAAGGAATATAGAACAATTGAAGAAATTGCGGGTCCGCTTATGCTTGTCCGTGGCGTTGAAGATGTAAATT
>JAVXFE010000108.1:5006-6581 GCA_036658075.1 Oscillospiraceae bacterium | reverse complement strand
GTAACAAGACTATCGACCGCAAATATAGGAATACACGTAACAAGCATCCCTAGTATTATCAAAATCGAAAGCAGTCTTGTTCCTATTTTTAATATTTTTTTATGCGAGTTCAAACAAATATTATTCATGATATACCCATCCTTCGCTTTATGACATAGAGCTTTCACTTTGCAAAAATCTAGCTCTATTATTTAAAACATGTAAAAGTTTTTGCCTCCGGCATAAGCTCGGCCTTATTATTTATAAGGCTTATTTTGGCATAATTCTCGTCCGTTTCAGGGATATTTTTAAGGTCGATATTTACAATATTGTTTCCGCTAACCAACAT
Source organism: Oscillospiraceae bacterium (assembly GCA_036658075.1). Lineage (GTDB taxonomy): Bacteria > Bacillota > Clostridia > Monoglobales > Monoglobaceae > JAVXFE01. The sequence continues at coordinate 6,253 of JAVXFE010000108.1, read as the reverse complement.
CGTCTTTTTAGAATCAAGATTAACAAGCTGATTCTTATTGTTATATACCGCAACCAAAACCACATATTCTGCATTCTCATATGAATTTTGGATATTAACCTTTGCCGTAACATTGGGTTGATTTAAGGCTGTTAAAGGAGTTCCGTTTTGACCTAAAAATTCCGCCGCTGTTATTTCATAGTTATCACCAAATCCAAATGTTTCTTCAAGTTCTTGGAGGGTGTATAGTTTCATTAAATCACGCTTTGTATAATTCTCTCGAATCGTCTTCGCCACATCACTACCCATTGTAGCTGTATCAATCTTTACGTTTGCAAAAAAGTTTTTGTTTAAATAAAATATAGGTCTTATTCCCTGTTCGGTCATAGAATTTTGAGTGAAGACTAGTCCTGTATTCGGTTCGTCCGAACTCGTACATAAAACATGATTTCCGTCACCCGGAGGACCTAGTGGAGTTCTAAGCCAGTACGCTTTCCCTTGGTCTTCATAAAGCCCTATTTTACTGCAGTACTGTTTAAGTTCGTGTGCCGAAAGTAAGGCAACCCCACCTTTAACGCCACGTTCTGTCGTATCCTCCCACATTTTTTCTTCTATTTTCCATGTGTTATCATAAAAAATATTCTCTATTATAGGAGTTGGTAGTTTTTGACCTGTACTACTGCCTTTGGTAAGGAATTCGTTATTTAAATAACCTGCCATTTCGTCAAAAGTTTGACCACCGTTTACGTTAAATTTCCGAACGCCCATTACATTTTTAGCATAAACTAAAAATCTTCCGTCATCACTTTCGGTAGCGTCAAGAAGAATAAACTCCTGCCCATCAACCGTAAATAAATACTCTGGCGGAGTCTTTTTGTTTACAGTGGTTAATTTATCATCATTTCCGTTAATCTGTGGTTGTTTTCCCCAGATTTCACCGATTTTACGTGGTGCACTGGCAATAACCTCATCGGTATTGCTGGTAATCTCCACCTTTAACCATTTATTCGCACATTCGGCGTTTACGGTAAACTTAAAGTTCTCCGCCCCGGGAATCGGGGCGTATGAACCATTCTCATCTGCACTTAAAAGCCATTTATACGATTTAATCTCATCTCTTTTAAGATTCGATTTAATTTTAATAGTTTGAAAAGTTTCGTATATTCCACTTAACTTTACATAATTGTCACTGCTCGCCATAACACATGTAGAGCATAATCCTACCATTAAAAAAATTAAAACAATAGAACTTATAACTTTTTTCATAG
>JAVXFE010000108.1:0-4996 GCA_036658075.1 Oscillospiraceae bacterium | reverse complement strand
TATCCTTCGAAATTATTTGCCTTTGTTAATGGCTCTAGATTTTCAAGTTTTCCCTTAAAAATCATAACTTTTGCAGTATTATTTCCCGCCTTAACATTGTCTATTGTAAGTGTTTGCTTTTGTTCATTTATTGTGTTTTCGGTTGTGAAGTTGCTGTATGTTATTCCAATTAAGGAATTATTATCATCATAAATCGCAAAAGCTAAAGTTATTTCTTGACTTTGTAAATCAGTAATAGAAACATTTGCCGTTACTGTTCCGCCTGCCTTTACATTTGTGAAAACGGTATTAATCTTGCCATAATCAAATATGTTAAGAAGTTCATCTTCGGTATATCCCGCCGCTAATAACTCTGCACGAGTATAATTATCACGAACAATCTTAGCCACCGCACTTCCCGCACCTTCAATTTTAACGCTTGTGAAGAAAGCCTTATCAAGGTAGAATATAGGTCGAATCGCCTTAACATCGTTTTTGCTTAATGGGAAGAAAAATCCAGCATTGTTTGCATCATCGCTGGTTCCTAAAATCGAATTACCATCTCCGCCACGCACGCCGTTTGGTGTCCGTGTGAAAAATCCAACAGGTTCTTCAGCAAGTCCGATTTTATCACCATACATCTTTATATCATGTACCGCCGGAAGTGCAAAGCCGCCTTGATATGAGCGTTCTACAGTATCTTCCCACATTTTAATCTCTGTTTTCCAATAGCTTTCTTTATTAACATGGTCTAAAATTCCTTTTGGCATTTGAACCACGCCTGCCGCTGTGCTTCCGATATATCCATTTAAAGTATAATCACGAGTTGTATCGGTTTTTATTGTATTTTCTGTTGCAACGCTAACGCCATTTTTATTATTAAGCCATGAAATCATGTCGGTGAACAATTGTCCCTCTCCTGCCTCATTAAAGGCTCTCTTAGCCACCATTTTATTTGACATAACCAAGAATTTAGATTTGTCATCCATTTGAGAATCAAGCATAATGAATTCCTGACCACCAAGTGTAAATATATTCTCTTTTGGTGTGGTACGCAGTTTATACTTTAACTGTTCCTCACTATTTGCATCTATTACGCCTTGACGTTCCCATGGTGCTTTAATTTGTTTAGGAAGAGTGTCTATTTCCTCGCCGTTTGGCATTAACATTGCACCTTTAATCCACTTACCACCTGCTGTTGTTGGAATAATTATGCTATTTGCATTAGCCGAATTTGTCATTGGAATATATGCACCTTTTTCAGTGTCCGCTATAAGCCATCTCTTAACGAGTTCGTTTTCGGTCCCCGTATATGTGTAGCTAATATTCATAGGAAGCGACGTTTCACACGTTCCATTTAATTCAAAGTTTGTAACACCACCGCCAGCATCATAATATTTTGAAAGTTCATCTTCGGTATACCCTGCCGCTAATAACTCTGCACGGGTATAATTCTTTCGGATTTCTTTTCTAACCCCAACGCCAACATCAGCTAAATTAACTTTAACCTTTGTGAAAAAGTCCTTTTTCAAATAAAACATCGGTCTTATGTCTAAGTTATCTGTATTACCCATAGCGTTTTTAACGTTTCCCATTTCGGCTTTTGTTCCTAAAACTCTCATCATTAGTTCGCCAGAGGCTTTAGATTTTGCAAATGGTGTACGTGTCCACCAATTCGCTCCTGTGTCACAAAGCCCAATTTTTTCACTATGCCTAATTAATTCAGTAACCGACGGTATCGCAAGGCCTGCTTCGTATACCATTTCGCTATCAGCTTCCCACATTTTAATCTCTTGTTTCCATTTATTCGTTTTATTAATATTGTCAAGAATCTTTTGTGGAAGTTGCGTAAATCCAGCGTTTCCAATATACCCCGTTGTCGTATAATCATCCGTTGCATCCGTGCTGGTAGAACCATGATATGTGCGATTTATACTGTTTTTATTATTAAGCCATGCTAATAAATCACCTAAAAGCTGACCGCCTTTATTGATATTTCTTTTGCCGATTGACGCTTTTGACATTACTAAGAATCTTGATTCGTCACTTTCGGTGCTTTCAAGAAGTATAAAATCCTGCCCATCAATTCCGAAAACAAATTCTTTTGGCGTAAACTCATTTTTATATGGAATAACATGACCCTCTCCGTCAGGCATTTCGCCTATACCGGTATTCCAATTTTTATGAATTTTTCGTGGTGCAGTGGTAGTATAGTCGCCGTTGGGTTTTACCGCCGCAAACTTTATAAAGTTTCCGCCTGTTTCCATTCCCACTGTATAGTCTCTTGCGTTCGAAATCTGGGTATAATATCCATCCTCTTTGTCAGATATAAGCCATCTATATGTAATATCTGCTGGCGTTCCGGAGTATTCATAACTTACATCCATTTTTAGAGAAGTTTCATATAATCCCTTTGCATTAAGGTTAGTGATATCCCCTTTACTATCGTAAAAAGCAGCGAGCTTATCTTCCGCATATCCTGCCGCTAATAACTGCGCACGGGTATAAGTCTTAGTGATTGCACCTCTAACATCAGTTCCAACAGTAGCTAAATCAAGTTTAGCATCTAAAAAGAAATCTTTGTTTAGATAAAATATTGGTCTAACGCCACAATCAACGCCAAATGAAGGCTGTGAGAAAATCTTTCCTACGTTTCCCACAAAATCGCTTGTCGCCATAATCGAGTCACCGGTTCCGTTTATTTTAGCTGGTGTACGTGTCCACCACGGAATATTAGCCTCGTCATAAAGTCCCATTTTACCGCAATATTTTTGGATTTCGGTAACTGCCGGGACAGCAATCCCTGCCTCATATATGCTCTCTTCATTATTGTTTGTCTTTGGCTCTATCTTCCATTTATTTTTCATATTAATATTGTCTAAGATAACTTTAGGTAATTTTTCACCCTTAGCATTTCCAGAAACCGTATAGGTCGTATTAAGCCAGTTTGCCATATAATCAAAATCTTGACCATGATTTGGATTATAATTCATATTTTCAACGGTTTTTTTAGACATTACTAAGAAATGTGATTCATCACTGTTTGTAGTATCTAAAAGCATGAATTCCTGACCCTCAATCGTAAATTTATACTCACTCGGAGTAGTGTTATTTACAACCAAAAGCCGACCACTATCATCGTTTAAAATATGGGGTTTCCCTACCCAAACAGAACCGATTTTAACAGGTTCACTATCATATTTTTCAGTATTTAGGTTTACTCTAAACTTAACCCATTTATCAGCAAGGCTGGAATTCACCACTAAATTAGCGGTGGTTTCTCCTCCTATTTTAGCATATTCACCATTTTTTTCGCTACTGGCAAACCACTCAAAAGTTAAGTTTTTTGCGTCTCCGTTATATGTATATGTACCAGCTATCGTCTCTAAAGTTTCATATATTCCTTTAATCTCAACTCCGCTTATGCTCGAACCAGTTGCAAAAATATTCAGCGGGCATACACTAATAATCATAGCAATTGCTAAAACGAACGAAACTAATTTGTATCTTTTCATACTAACACTTCCCCTTATAATATTTTTGATTTATAACTTAATAATTTTTAACTTAATAATTATCCCTTTACTCCACCCATAGCAAAATCCGACATCATATACTTTTGGAATATTAAGAAAATAACCGCCGGTGGTATAATGCTTAGAAGTAATACTACCATGTATTCGTCTATGGCAAAGTTTGTTGTTTTAAGTTGGAAAATCTTTACCGCCACAGTATATAAGTTTGTATCTTTTAACACTAGATATGGCCAGAAGAAGTTTTCCCATGATGCATTAACCGAGAATATAGAAACCACCATGATAATAGACTTCGAAAGTGGTAAGATTATTCTATAAAATATTCCAAAATTAGTACATCCATCGAGCCTTGCCGCTTCTACATACGACATAGGAATCGAGTCGAAAAAGTTTTTAAATAATAATACGTAAAATGCATTTGCACCTGCCATCATCCACATTGGAAGGAAGGTGTTTGTTAAATTAATATGCAAATATGGCACATCTACGAAAGACATGAATAACGGAACCATGCTAACTGATGTAGGTAGCATCATGGTCCAAAGGATTAATGTAAGTATAAGCGTCGTACCCTTTGGTTTAAGCCGTGATAAAACATAGCCCACAAGCCCGTTAAACACTACACAAAACACGAGTTCGCCAATCGCCAAATACACCGAGTTCATATAATATTTTCCAAAATTCAGCATATCCCACACATATGCAATTTTTTCAGGATGGAAGGATTTTGGAAATATAGTCGGCGGAACCTGCAAAAATTCACTCACATCTTTGAAACTCGATAACAGTACCCATACAGGTGGAAATAAGCATATAGCACTTACAAAAACAAGTACAAGTATCATGAGCCAGTATCCGATTCTAACACTCCGCTTTTTGAAGTCCATAGAGGTTACGGCACCGCTTAATTTTTTCTCAAATGCTTTCATTAATATAACCTCCTAATTGGATTCAAGTTTTTTATCCACTTTAAAGTATAGCACTGTAAGTACAAGTAAAAATAGGAAAGTAACCACGCCTAAAGCCAACGCTTTTTGCGGTTGGAAATATTGGAATGCATAATTATAACCCTGTAGTGCCAGCGACATTGAAGCATTGTTCGGACCGCCGCCTGTCATTGTCATAGGTTCTATCATTACCTGGAATATTCCGATTACTTGCTTAACTAAAAACAGCATCATGATAGGATAAATTTGGGATATTGCTATATTCCAAATTCTTCTTAATGTTCCTGCTCCATCAATTTTTGCCGCTTCATAAAGTTCTTGATTTACCCCTTGAAGTGCTGCATAATACATAACCGTTGTGGCACCAAAACCTTTCCACGTCATAGAAGCTACAATAAGCGGAATCGTCTGTTTTGAATTTTGAAGCCATGTGTTTGGGGGTATTCCAAACTTCCCAAGCAACATGTTAAGAAGTCCTCCTTCGCCCGGCTGGTAAATAAAATACCATATAAGAGCCACGGCAATGGTTGGAAC
>JAVXFE010000107.1:0-6614 GCA_036658075.1 Oscillospiraceae bacterium | reverse complement strand
AGGTATAATGGACGACACAGTTCGTCGTCAAACTAAAATTGCTTTTCTTGATGTTTCCGCTGAAGACGCATCAAATTCAGTTATTGCATATGAGCCAATATGGGCGATAGGTACAGGAAAAACTGCTACTGCTGAACAAGCTGATGAAGTTTGTGGCATTATCCGTGCAACAATTTCAGGTATTTACAATGAAACCGTAGCTGAAAAAATTAGAATTCAATATGGCGGAAGCATGAATGCTTCGAATGCTGAAGAACTTCTTTCTAAGCCTAATATTGATGGCGGTTTAATTGGTGGTGCAAGTCTTAAAGCGAATGATTTTTCTGTTATTGTAAAGGCAGCAAAATAATAGTCGTCAAATCTAATTTATAATTATCTTAATGAGGAGAAAATAAATGAGTAAAAAACCATATGCACTAATAATAATGGACGGCTTTGGAATTAATGAACGTCATGAAGGAAACGCTATATTTTCGGCAAATACGCCAAATTTAGATAAATATTTTGCTGAATGTCCTAATACTGTTGTTCATGCAGCGGGCATGGATGTTGGTTTACCTGATGGACAAATGGGAAACTCGGAAGTTGGACATACTAATATTGGAGCCGGAAGAGTTGTATATCAAGAACTTACACGAATCACAAAATCTATTGCAGATGGCGACTTTTTTACAAACCCATCACTTTTAAAAGCAATAGAAAATTGTAAGAAAAATAATTCGGCATTGCATTTAATGGGACTTTTGTCGCCGGGCGGTGTACATAGTCATACAAATCATTTGTACGGGCTTTTGGAACTCGCTAAAAAAAGTGGGCTTACAAAAGTTTATGTCCATGGCTTTTTAGATGGACGTGATGTTCCGCCTTCCTCTGCGGCACAATACACAGAGGAGTTAGTTGCAAAAATCAGAGAAATTGGCGTTGGAGATATTGCAACAATAATGGGTCGTTATTATGCAATGGATAGAGATAATCGTTGGGAACGTGTAGAGCTTGCATATAACGCTATGGTTCTTGGAAAAGGTGCCACATGCGACAGTGCAGTTAATGCCGTTAACCAAAGTTATAACAACAAAATCACAGATGAATTTGTTGTTCCTACTGTTATTGAACATGACGGAAAACCAGTAGCATCAATCAGTGAAAATGATTCGGTTGTATTCTTTAACTTTAGACCTGACAGGGCAAGAGAACTTACCAGAACAATTGTAGACCCTGACTTTATCGGATTTAAAAGAGAATATTTTAAGACAACTTTTGTGTGTATGACACAATATGACATATCTATGCCAAATGTTGAAGTTGCGTTTAAACCGCAAAGTCTGATTAACACTTTTGGTGAATATATCAGTCAAAAAGGATTAAGACAACTTAGAATTGCGGAAACCGAAAAGTATGCACACGTTACATTCTTCTTTAATGGTGGAATAGAAGCTGAATATGCTGGCGAAGACCGCGCTCTTGTAAATTCTCCAAAAGTTGCAACATATGATATGCAACCGGAAATGAGTGCATATTCTGTAGCAGACGCTTGTGTTAATCTGATTAACAAAGACAAATACGATTGTATAATTCTAAATTTTGCAAACTGTGACATGGTTGGTCATACAGGTGTTTTTGATGCGGCTGTTAAAGCTGTAGAAACTGTAGATACATGCGTTGGAAAGGTTGTAGAGGCCTTAAATTCAATGAATGGTGTAGCTTTAATTACAGCAGACCATGGAAACGCAGACCAAATGACAGATTATACCACCGGCGGTGCGTTTACGGCACACACAACAAACGTTGTACCGCTAATTTTAATAGGTAAAAATGATGCAAAACTTAAACCGGGCAGACTAGCCGACCTTGCACCAACGATGCTTGACCTTATGGGTTTAGAAAAGCCTAGCGAGATGACTGGTGAAAGCTTGATTTTGAATAATTAATTTGTTTTTGGGAAATACTTATTTTCAAAGGCAATTTTCTTAAATATACAAAAAATAAGGTGTCTTTAATGAAAGTTTTAGCTTTTTCTTGATTTCTTAACAGGAGTCAATTTAAATCTGATTTTCTTATTGACACCTTTTTATATATTAATTTCTAGGAGGTTTTTACCTATTAAAACTTATATTGGTATAGAAGACATTATTGCACGGGAAATATTAGATTCCAGAGGAAATCCAACAATTGAGGTTGAGGTATATGTAGATGGAGGATACATGGGTCGTGCAGAGGTGCCATCCGGTGCATCTACAGGTGCGTTTGAAGCATGTGAACTCCGTGATGACGAAATGCGTTATTTAGGAAATGGCGTTGAAAAAGCTGTGAATAACGTCAATAATTTGATTTGCACCGAACTTATTGGCTATAACGTTCTTGATCAAACTGAAATCGACTTGGCGATGATTGCTTTAGATGGCACAACTAATAAGAGCAAACTTGGTGCAAATGCAATTTTAGGCGTTTCTCTCGCATGTGCAAAAGCGGCGGCGGACGCTTTAGGTGTTGGCTTGTATCAATACATTGGCGGCGTAAACGCCAAAGTTTTACCTGTCCCTATGATGAATATCATTAACGGAGGTAAACATGCGGATAATTCGCTTAGTTGTCAGGAATTTATGATTATGCCGATTGGTGCAAGAAGTTTTAAAGAAGCGTTACGTTGGGGTGTGGAAATTTTTCACACTTTAAAAAAAGTCTTAAAAGAAAACGGAATGTCTACCGCTGTTGGTGATGAGGGAGGGTTTGCACCAAATTTAAAAGATGATGAAGAAGCTATTAAAATGATAGTTACCGCAATCGAACGGGCTGGCTTTAAACCATACGATGAAGTTCGTATTGCCCTTGACCCTGCCGCTACAGAAATGTATGAAGAGGCAAAAAAGCAAGGAGAAGAAGGAAAATATTATTTTTGGAAAACTAATAAAATGTTTACGAGAGAAGGAATGGTTGACTTTTGGACGAACTTGGTAGATAAGTATCCAATAATATCCATAGAAGATGGAATGGCAGAAGAGGATTGGGATGGATGGAAAATGTTAACCGAACGATTAGGTGACAGAATTCAACTGGTCGGAGATGATTTATTTGTCACAAACACCTCACGTTTAAAAAAGGGCATCAAAATGGGAGTCGCAAACTCAATTTTAATAAAAGTTAATCAAATAGGAACTCTCACTGAAACCCTAGACGCTATCCAAATGGCAAATCGTGCGGGTTTTACGGCAATAACTTCACATAGAAGTGGTGAAACAGAAGACACAACTATCACCGATATTGCAGTGGCAACAAATTCAGGGCAGATTAAAACAGGTGCGCCCTCCAGAACAGATAGAACTGCTAAATACAATCAACTATTGAGGATTGAAGAAGAGTTAGGAGATAGTGCTGAATATCTTGGACTTGACGCATGGTTTAATCTAAAAAGAAATTTTTGATTATTCTTGACTATTTATGAAAAAAGGTATATTATAAATAAGATAAGAGTTTTTTTGATGTTGTTGCTTTTTTTAGCAACAACATCAAACTCGTTATACTAAATTTTACTAAAATTATATTAAGAGGTGACGCATATGAAGAAACAAGTAGTGTTTATTATGGTTGATACCCAACGCACCGATATGCTTGGTTGCTATGGTAATGAAGGAATGAAAACCCCATGCCTTGATGCATTATCTAAAGAAAGTTTAACATATGATTTAGCATATACCTGTCAGCCCGTTTGCGGTCCTGCTAGGTCTACAATTTTTACAGGATTGTATCCACATTCTAATGGTATGTGGACAAACAGTATTGCACTTGGCGATAACGTTAAAACGATTGGACAACGCCTTCGAGATAATAAAATTCATTCAGGCTACATAGGTAAGTGGCATCTTGATGGTGGTGATTATTTTGGGCTTGGAAAATGTCCAGATGGCTGGGATTCTAAATATTGGTATGATATGAAATGCTATTTAGATGAACTTACACCAGATGAACGAGTTAAATCACGAAATGAAGCAACTTCTAAAGAAGACCCAATTACTGAAGATTTTACATATGCACATCGTTGCTCTAATCGTGCAATTTCTTTTATAGATGAGTATAAAGATGAAGATTTTTTCATGACCGTCTCATATGATGAGCCTCACGACCCGGGCCTGTGTCCGGAACCATTTGCGTCTATGTATGATGACTATGTGTTCCCTAAAAGTGAAAATATTTGGGATGACCTTGAAAATAAACCGTCGCACCAAAAAGTGTGGGCTGGCGAAAATGTAAATGAAGATAAGGACAGTCTTGACATCACAAAACGCAGACTCTTAGCCTGCAATTCATATGTGGATTATGAAATTGGACGTGTTTTAGATGAAGTTCATGCGAAAGTTCCAGATGCTTTAATTATTTATACATCTGACCATGGCGATATGATGTCGGCACACAGCTTGTTTGCAAAAGGTCCTGCTCCGTATGATGAGATTACGAAAATCCCATTAATGATAAAGAGCGGAAATCCGAAAACGACAGGAAAACGGTATCCTTATCCCGTATCACATATAAATTTAGTTCCGACTATTTTAGAATATATGGGCGTAAAAAGACCGCAATGGCTAGAAGGTGTAAGCATTTTGGATACTGTAAGTGATGCAAGTGTTAGAGTTAACGATTGTATCTTTATGGAGTTTGGACGCTATGAGATTGACCATGATGGATTTGGCGGTTTTCAACCTCTTCGTTGTGTTTTTGATGGAAAATATAAGCTTTGCATAAACTTATTATCTGAAGATGAAATGTATGACATGGAAAATGACAAAGCTGAAATGGTTAATTTGATAAATAATGAAGAATTAATCCCTGTACGAAACAAGTTACATGATAAATTACTAAATTGGATGAATGAAACTCGAGACCCATTCAGAGGATATTATTGGGAAAGACGTCCATGGCGTACAGATGCAAGAGAAGCGACATGGGCATATACCGGTTCTACACGCCAACGTGAAAACGAAGAATATGAGCCACGCCAACTAGATTATTCAACAGGTCTTGAAATGAAAAGTGCAACTCGTGAAAAAAAGCGTATATCAAAATAAAAAATAGGGGAAATTTATGAACGTATTATTTTTTGTCGTTAGTTTTTTAGCATCTTCTGTTGGTGCGATTACTGGTATTGGTGGTGGAATTATCATCAAACCTGTTTTAGATGCATGTAAAATTTTGCCTATTAGTAGCATTAGTTTCCTTTCAGGAATAACTGTGCTGTCAATGGCGATTGTATCAATACTAAAAAACATGCACGCAGGGCTTAAAATTGGCGGACGCCAAACTACCTTTTTGGCAATTGGTGCAGCGGTTGGCGGAATATTAGGTAAATATTTATTTCAATTCATAAAAGCGTGTTTTGAAACCGAACACATCCTTGGAATAATGCAATCTGGAATTTTGTTTATTTTAACTGTTTTGGTATTTTTCTATATGAAACAAAAATCTAAAATTGTTACATACACAATAGAAAATGCATGGATTTCGATAATTGCAGGACTCGTTTTGGGTGTAATTTCATCTTTCCTTGGAATAGGTGGAGGACCTGTTAATTTAGTTTTATTATATTTTTTATTTTCAATGGACACAAAAACGGCGGCGGCAAATTCGATATATGTAATATTCTTTTCTCAAACCGCCAGTTTACTTTATACCGTAATTGGCGGAACTATTCCTGAATTTCCATTAACCTCATTAATCGTTATGGTAAGTGGTGGAATCCTTGGTGGGTTTATAGGAAGTGCAATATTAAAAAGAATTACTGTGAAAAATATGCAAAATATTTTCATGTGGCTACTTATCGTAATCATGCTGATTTGCGTATATAACATTTTTGCTATATAATAATTTAAAATTAAAATTTCTATATATTTTTGGGGTGATTTAAATGCACTATAAGCATGATGATTTTAAACATAATAAACTAGAAACTAAAGAAGATGTACAAAATCTTGTAATTCAGATGTGTGAACCTTTAAAAGCTTTTTATAGCGAGGGTAATGCCGATTTAAATATAGGAAACATTATGTCACATAACACAAAGCTTGCTACTACCGTTGAAACATTTGCACGTCCGCTTTGGGGAATAGTTCCTCTCTTAGCTGGTGGATGCAACTATGATATACTGGATATTTATATAAATGGCATTAAAAACGGCACAAATCCCAATCACCCTGAATATTGGGGGATTATTGGTGATGGCGACCAACGAATGGTTGAAATGGCAGAAATAGCTTTAGCTTTGATATTAATACCTGAAAAAATATGGCTACCACTAAACGATACAGAAAAACAAAATCTGTCTAAATGGCTTTATCAAATTAATTGTTTTAACGTAAATGCTAGTAATTGGAAGTTCTTTAACGTAATTGTTAACGTTGGATTAAAATCGCTAGGTGAAAATTATGATAAAGAAATAATGGAAAATTCTATTAGTGTACTAGATAGTTTTTATGTTGGAAACGGCTGGTATACTGATGGAAAATGTGATAGGCTCGATTATTATATTCCAATGGCATTTCACTATTATGCATTAATTTATGCAAAAGTTATGGAAAATGATGACAAGGTGCGTTCGGATTTATATAAGGAAAGAGCAAGGCTTTTTA
>JAVXFE010000106.1:0-6625 GCA_036658075.1 Oscillospiraceae bacterium | reverse complement strand
TATTAAATATTTTATAGTTTTAGAGGAGAGAAGGAAGTGTATATGTTAGAAAAAGATTTTAAGAATATAATATTTGAGATAAAAAGCCAGATAAATAATACTCAAATAGAGATATTTCAAAATGCAAATAAAAGTTTATTAGAATTGTATTATAATCTTGGAAAAATCATTGAAGAAAATTCATCATGGGGAAATAAGTTTATAGACCAACTAGCTATTGAACTTAAAGTTTCTTTTCCAAATATCAAAGGCTTTTCTGTTAGAAATTTGAAAAATATGAAGAAATATTATATTGAATGTCAAAAAAGTCAAATTGTGCAGATGGCTTCTGCACAAATTCCATGGTCTCATAATATGCTGATTTTTGATAAAATAAAGGCAAAAAACCTAGTTTTGGGAAAACTTTAATTAATTCTCAAAGTGATTTTAAAAAAAGTATTATGAAAGATCCATATATTTTAAATTTAAAAACGCTAAAAAAACAAAAATATATTAATTTTGACTACCAAATCAACTTCTTATCCATTACAAGGCTTTACAAGATGATAAAACATATCTTTGTTATCACGGCTATAATTGCGAAACTCGCAATCATATGAGTGGTGTTTTTTGGGGACGTGCGAATGGATGGATTATATACAGCACTACTGTTATTTTGCAGGAAGTTAATGAGTTTATAGGTCGAGATTTACTACTTTCAATGTTAGCCAGACATATTAGGGCAATTGCTAAATTTCAGCGTAATAACGGTATGTTTGGAACAATTTTAAACGATGATACCGCATATGACGAAATATCTGCATCGGCTGCTATTAGTGCGGGTATTAAGAAAGCTGTAGACTACGGTTTTGTTAAACAAAAATATAATATGATTTATAAAAAATTTATGGATAATTATAAAAACTTTGTAAATGAGGATGGTGAGGTTTTGGGAGTTTCAACAGGAACTCCCATTATGCCATCTGCCGAGGATTATAAAAAAATTCCTATCTGCCCTACATTATATGGACAGGGATTAATGTTGCTGGCTATTTTGCCTGATGCAATGCTCTAAGGAGTTTTCTTTATGTGAATACAACAGTATTTATAAAATATAAGTTGCTGAGACTGTTAGAATCTCTTGAGTTTATAGTGTCGCTTTCCGGCTAATGTAAAAGGAACTTTTTGGTTTTAGTTTTATTTTTTTCGATTCCAGACAAAAAGCGTAAAGAAATGTTATTTCGCATTTCTTTACGCTTATATTCAGATGATTATTTTTATAGGTTGACTTTGAGGCAATAATATGATACTATTTTTAGGAATTATAAAAACCATAAAAAAAAGGAGGTTTTACTATGAAACCCGAAATTTTGTGTGATAATGCAACAAAATCAGAAGTCAAAAACAATATAAAATTTAGCTATAGCGTAAGTGCGGATACCGTTTTATATCATAAGGACAGTGAAAAACGATTGGAACTTTTGAAAAAAGCTAATGTGTCAGTTATTTGGCTATTTGGCTATTTTTTTGGTAAATTTGACGCTTCTTTTTCCGATATGAAGTTAGCAAAAGCCAAATTGGAAAAATTGGGGTTCGAGGTAAATGTTATAAATCTCCCGTTTGGTCACCCAGGAAATTCTCTGGACCCAACTGATGGAAATGTTGAGCTTTGTTTGCCAAAGGATTGGACTTATCGTGTTAATGAAGATAATGAAAAAGTTTATTATTGCGGTTGTGCTAACGAAACTCTTGTTAAGGCTAATAAGTTGGCGGTTAAGCAACTTAAAGAAAATGGCTTTACTAAAATTTTTTGGGACGATGATTTAAGACAAGGTGAGTGCAGCGAAAAAGTTCAAGGTTGTTTCTGTGACGACTGTATAGATAAATTTAATAAACAATATAAATACAATTTTACAAGATTGCAATTAAAAGAAGAAATAAAAAATATAAACAGTGAAATTACACAAAATTGGATAGAGTTCAATTGTGAAAAAGTTACAAATTTTATGCGAGAAATGAACATTGAGGGCGTTCAAAATGGAATTATGGTAATGTTTGAAGGGGACGAAAGACAAGGTATATCGATTAAAAATATAAAAAAAGAGTTGCCGAACTGCCTTGTTCGTGTTGGCGAATCACATTTTAGTGATGAAGATTTTAAAGATGAGAATGTTGAGTATAAGATAAAAAACAGCATAAAAAAACATATGGCAGAAGCAAACGATATAGATAATGTATATAGCGAAACAACTTGTTTCCCGTTAGGGGCATTAAGCGTAGAAAATTTTATGAAAAAATTAAAATGGGAGCTTGAATGCGGAATTAAAAATATTTTTATAATGAGCGGAACTGGTTTTTTAGGAGATGAATACTGGTTAGCTTTGGCAGACATGGGATAGTTGGTCCCGTACATGTAACACATTTGTAATGCACACGTGTCACGTGTATTGTAATGTAACGAACGGTATGGTATAATTCTTTTAGCAGATAAAAGGAAATTGAAGGACGGTTAGCCTCCTGTTCCACCCAAAGCCTGTTGGCTTTAGGAAGGAGGTGCTTTTTATGACAAACAAAATACTTAAGGTATTTGTATCGGTTATTATTTTTTTAATAATCGTGTCCATAAAAGCAATATAGCCGCCCTTGGCATAGGACGACTATATTATTTAGTAATATTAACGTTTTAGGCTAACCGTTTTACGATGACAAGAGGTTCTAATTCACGCTGTTCATAAGAATCTCTAAGTCCCATGCATTGCATTTTCTAAGCGATAAATCGCTAAGAAAATTGCTGAAACGGTAACCTTTTATCTGCCTTTATTATAACACTATCCCTAAAGAATTGTCAAGCGTTTTGGCAATTCTTTTTTTGTCTCTTAAATGCAAGTTATGGCGTTTATTTGCAAGTTCTACCTTTTGTATTGATTTATGCTTTAAAAATTAGTAAAATAGGGTTAAGAAGGTTATAAAATAAATGCTGTATTATATTACACAAAATTACACAAAAAAAGGAGGAAAAATTATGAAAAAAATCTTAGCAAGTTTGCTTATAATTGTGATGGTGACTACCTCGTGTGCCGTAACTCTTGCCCAAATGCCATCAAACGAAGTTACGGTTAATGATTTTGAATGGGAGGTTTTAAGACTCGTTAATATTGAACGTGCAAAAGCAGGGCTTGACTCTTTAGCGTTGCTAGAGCCAATGCAAAAGGCTGCAGGTGTCCGTGAAAATGAGCTAAAGACACTGTTTTCACATACACGACCGGATGGAAGCGGGTGCGAAACGGTTGTTCCGCAAGATTTCTCATATAATGCGTTTGGTGAAAACATCGCACAGGGACAGAAATCGCCTAAACAAGTAATGAAAGACTGGATGAATAGTGAAGGACATAGAGCAAATATTCTATCCAAAAAGTATGGATACATGGGAGTTGGATTCTCTGAAAACAACTGGGTACAACTCTTTGCCGATAGAAAAGAAATTTCTAGTTGTGCCGTAAGTTCGCCCACAACAGAATTCAAAAATGAAAAAGCTCTTGCTGACGAGTATTTGATTTGCGAAACTGTGGACGGATATACGTCTTATTTACCGCTGGATATTAATTCAATGACACAATCGCAAGGAAACCTGACTCCAATGTTACCGACAAATGATTTGCCTGTATTCACCATTGGGAACAGTGGCTCAAGTGGAAATATTTCAAATCCCTTAAATATAGAGTTGCCAACTCCAAAAGGCGATGAAAAATATCAAAATTCTGATAATATTTTTAATGTGACCGCTAATCAGGCTGTATCTATGCTATCAAATGCAAGGTCAGGGAAATCAAGCGAACCTTTCTTGCTTCTATATTATAGTAGATATTGTAACATATGTGCAGGAATGGTACCAACCATTATTAAAACGACAGAAAAGAACAATTTACAACTTTATATGTTAGATAACGGAAACACGTATAACGACGGTACGCCAAGTAGCGTGCTTAATTACCATAGTAACCCCTCTGGCGGTTCTGTGCCTTTCCCTGTCATATTTTATTATGACGGAAATACGACTGTGTCACAAGAACTAGCTAAACCGAATCCATTGCCTGAAAATTATAAAAACTTTTTAATAGCTAACGATATAATTAATGACGACGGAAACGAGCCGGGTCCTACACCAAAGCCTACTCCTAAGCCTACGGCAAAGCCTACACCTAAGCCTACACCTACTCCGACAGCAGGACCGATATACACAGGGAAACCCGGCATAAACATAACAAAAGTAGATGGGGAATATGAGGAAAACGAAAAAGGAATGTATATAGGAATACCGTTAGGTGGATGTGTGGTGGTTAATGCAGAATCGGACCAACCTATACGTTGGAACGGACTTAATTGTGGTAACATAGTTGTAGCAGGTTCTACAGCAG
Organism: Oscillospiraceae bacterium; assembly: GCA_036658075.1. Classification (GTDB taxonomy): domain Bacteria; phylum Bacillota; class Clostridia; order Monoglobales; family Monoglobaceae; genus JAVXFE01. Next base: position 2,231 of record JAVXFE010000106.1, on the reverse strand, counting down.
ATGGCACATCATTAAGTTTACAAGGCACTAAACCGGGTACCGTAACCGTGAGCGGAAAAACAAAAGATGGAAAGCACACTAAAATTTTAACTGTTACTGTTTCGAATACGCCCGAAAAACAGAAACCAGGAGTATTGCCGAAATCGGTATTTGTTCTTTACCCATGCTATTTACGGGCAGGTTATGACTATAAGCCTGATGGATTTACTACATATCCGTCAAATGCGGATAGAAGCGGTATAAAATTTGAAAGTTCTGACACTGAAATTGCAACTGTTGATAATAATGGTGTAGTTCATGCAAAGAAAAATGGTACTGCTGAAATTTTCTACACATTTTCAACACCGTCATTTTCGGATATTAAGGGCAGTACACCCATAATATTATCAGATAAATGTTTTATGCCCCCCGCAGAGCAAGACCCCGAGGCTCCAATCGTCATGATGCTTAATAAAGATAAGCTTACATTAGTGATTGGCGATTATAATTTAGACGCATTATGGGCGGAATTTTCTAACGGAAAGAATATACCTTATTCGTTTGTCTCATCTGACCCATCGATTGTAAAAGTTGTAGGTGATATGTCTCTTGTTGCACTTAAACCAGGCAAAGTAACCATTACTGCAACATCAAAAAATATTGTACAATCTCAACATCTTACAGCAACTTCTGAGGTTACAGTTGTTGAGAAAGCACCAAAACCTACTGCAAAACCTACCGCAACACCAGGACCTACCGCAACATCAAAACCAGGCGAAAACTATCTAGATGGTTCAAGTGATTGGGCGAAAAACGAAATCAAACTTGCAAAAGAGGCAGGGCTTACGCTTGATAGCGTTTTAAATAACTATCAACAAAACATAACCAGAGCGGAGTTCTGCAAATTGGCAGTAAATTTCTACAAGGCTATGGGCGGTGAACTGCCAACGGTTTCGGAGTCGCCATTTACGGATACAAGTGACCATGATATTTTAGTTGCAAATAAACTTGGGATTGTAAACGGTGTCAGTGAAACAGAATTTTCACCAAATTCAGACACAACGAGGGAAGAAATTTCCGCTATGATGATGCGTGCTATTAAAAACTTTGACACGCCAGAGATAACGAATGACCTTACAAGATATGAAGATTATAACCAAATATCTCCATGGGCTATAGAGAGCATGACATACTTAAATCAAGAGGGAATCATAAAGGGTATGTCTGATACAATAATTGCACCACTCGAAAACACCTCAAGAGAACAGGCAATTTTGATTGTGTACAGAACGCTTAACTCCTTTAAGTTTGACGCTGAGATTTCTAATGGAACGTACAAAATAATGACGGCGGTAAACGCTGGAAATTGCATTGGTATTGGTGGCGGTAGCAAAGACGATGGTGCGAATGCTATCACATGGGAAAGTGTAAATATTGATGACCAAAAGTTTGAATTAGAAAAAGTCGGAGATAAATATTCGCTTATAGCCGTTCATTCAGGAAAGGCATTAACGCCTAACGGCGCTCAAAAGAATGGAACGGAAATTGTTCAAAAGGCTTATTCTGGTGATGCATCTCAATTATTTGATGTTGTAGAAACAGCGGATGGGTATATAAGCTTTGTATCAAGCGATGGATATTATCTTAGTGTTTCAGGCGGAAGCACTCAAAAAGGAACAAAAATAATTTTATGGCAAAATACAGGGAACTCAAGCCAAAAGTTTAAGTTAGAGAATGCATAAACGGTAAATGATGGCAAAGGGATTTTGTAGGGGACGATGCCCACATCGTCCCGAACAGGAATAGTCACAATTTGTTATTGTTGGCATAATACAAAACGGGACGATGTAGGCATCGTCCCCTACAAGAATAATCATGTGTATATAAACGCAAAAAGAATTGTCAAAACGCTTGACAATTCTTTAGATATAGTGTAAAATACAAATATACAGGCAAGACTTATAACGGTTGCGCCAAACTTTAAGTTACTTTAAAAAAATAACCGCGACTTTGGTATAGGGGCGGTTATTTTTTTATGGTTTTTATAATTTCTAATATAACTAGCATAAAAATGATTGCTAATATTATGTAGATAATATCCATAGCTTCACCCCCTTTCAAAAAAGAGAGTTTGGCATAACCGTCCAGCTTTCACTGTTTTAAATCTTGCCTTACATTTATTATATCATACCGTTCGTTACATTACAATACACGTGAGCGTTACAAATATGTTACACGTTTGGGTTGCAGGT
>JAVXFE010000105.1:0-6646 GCA_036658075.1 Oscillospiraceae bacterium | reverse complement strand
AGATAAAACCATAGGTGATTTCAATAGAGTGAACGCAGCTAAAAATATCCAAATGCTATCTGGCGTGACAATGTCTGAAAATTTACCGGTTACTTTATATCAAATTATTGCGTGCGCAATGGGTCTATTACTTGGGATGATTTTTGCAATAACAATAGAAATTACAAGAAAGATAAAAAGGGAAAAATAGATGAATATTTTACTTGTAGGATATTTAGATAGAAATTTTGGCGATGATATGATGATTCGAATCGTTTGTAATCAATTAAAAGACCATAAACTTTTTATTAAAGAATATAAAAAGGAACTTTTGTTGCCATTTAAAAATATACAAAATTTTCATGATATCGATGAATATCCTAATATTAAAATTGACCGAATTTTACGAGTTACGGGTTCTGGATTTATGATTACAAATAAAGTAGGAATATATTATGGCATTATCGCCTGTTTTAAGCATCTAAAAAAGATTCCGAAGGCTGTGATTGGATGCAATGTTGGACCGATTTACAATCGTTTTGCGAGTTTTTTATTGAAACTAGACATGAAGACAAACAAAGTTATTACTGTTCGTGATGAGTTTTCTTTAAAATTTGTAAAAGATAAACTAAAAAAAGTTAAAACGAATTATTTTCCGGATATTGTTTTCGGAATACCAAATGAATGGTTGCCTGACAATAGAAACGAAGGATGTTTGGGAATTTCTGCATATAGAAGAGGGAACGCTGATAACTTGTCTTTTTATAAAAAACTTGCAAAAATAGCAGACGATTTTATAACAAAAAATAATAAAAAAGTATTACTTTTTGCGTTTGATACGGAAAATGAAAACGATATTATTGCTGCTATTACAATAAAACAGTTTTGTAAACACAATGAAATGATTGAAATTATAGTTCATAATGATAATGGTAATAACATAATTTCTAATATGTCAAGATGCGGAAAATTTGTAGCCGTTAGACTGCATTCTGCTATTATGGCAATTCGTTTAGGAATTCCATTTGCTATAATAGCTTATTCAGAAAAGACAAGTCGGGTTTTGGATGGATTAGAATATGCAGAAAAAAGATTTTATGTTGATAACTTTGAAGCAGACGAAGTAGTGAGCTTTTTAGAAAAAGCAAAACCTTTTTTTGTTAATCAGAAAGTCTTTTCTGATGCACGATTACATGTAGAGATGTTTAGAAAGGAAATGTTATAATGATTGATGTTTCTATAATAGTACCCGTTTATAATATGGAAAAAACTATAGCCAGATGTATAGAATCTATTTTAAATCAGACTTGCCTAAACATGGAAATAATTATAATTAATGATGGTTCGACAGATAACACTGCAAAGATTATAGCAAATATCATTGATTCTCGAATCCGTATAATTACTACCGAAAATCACGGACAAGGTAGCGCAAGAAACCTTGGAATAAAGTTGGCAAAGGGTAAATACGTCGGTTTTGTTGATGGTGATGATATAATAGAAGAAAGCATGTATGAGGTCATGCTTGAGAAAATATGCGATGCCGAAGTTTGCCAATGTAATATTTTGGACGTTTATCCTGATGGAAGATATACAAAACAGCTGTTTTTAACAAATGAAACTGTAACTATAGAAAACAGAAAAAAATATTTTAATGAGTACATTTTTAATGTTGTGCATAGTTATGAATGTTGTAATAAACTTTTAAACCGCCAATTTTTAATTGACAACAATATTTGGTTTGGTGATAACACAGAAGTTTATTCGGAAGACTTGCTTTTTAATTTGGAACTTGCAAAAAAAATCAATAAAATTGTATTTATTGACAAACCGTTTTACCACTATTTTCAAAGTGAATTTAGTCATTCTAAAATTAATAACATTGAAAAAGTGCTTAAACTCTGTAAATTATTTGAAATGGTTTTTGAAGAGGAATATAAATACGAACTTGCACCTATAGCTGTTTTAATTATAATGATAAATCTCTCACATGTTGATGGTGATTATTCAATAATTCTAAAAAGAAAAGATATAGAAAAATATTTAAAATTATCTTTTGTTTCGATGAAAAAATTACGGCATAAACTTATCATGTTTTTACTTTTAATATTACCTGTATTTTTAAAAAAAGTAATAATAAAATGGTATTATACGAACTTTAGATAGGAGAAAAAATGAAGAATAAATCCGTTCTTAATTTAACTTTTAATGTACTGAGTTTGGTTATTTCTATGGGATTATCTTTTTGGATTACGCCCTTTATTATAAACAGTCTAGGTGCTGAAAGTTACGGATTTGTTCCGCTTACACAACAATTAATAAATTATATGACGGTGATAACCGTGTCGATAACAGCTGTTGCAGGAAGATTTTATACAATTGCCAAAAAGCAAAATAATAAAATTTTACAACAGGAGTATCTATCATCTACATTGTCAGCGGGTATTGTTGGAAGTATAGCTTTAATAATTCCGCTTGTGATTGCATCCATTTTTATTGATAAACTTCTAAATATTCCGACATATTTGGTAAAAGATGTGAGAATTTCGTTTTTACTATATGGTGGAATATTTTTAATGGTATTTATTACAACTGTTTTTAATGTTGGAGCATTTTCCTCAAATAAACTATACATCACAAGTACTATTAATATTATAAATATTTTTGTAAAAACCATTGTTACAATTATGCTTTTAGTTATGCTATCACCTAGAATATGGTATGTGAGCATGGGTGCATTAGTTGCAACTTTAGTAGTTTTGATAATCACAATTATAGCTTTTAAACATCTTGAACCAGATATGAAAATTTGCAAATTCGGATTTTCAAGACTACGAGAAATTTTATCGTCAGGGTGCTGGGTTTCGCTTAGTGAGATTGGAGTAATACTTTTTTTACAGATTGATTTATTAGTCGCAAACTGGAACTTAGGGGCGGAAGTTGCAGGAAAATACGCTGTTGTTTTACAACTACCGGCTATTTTAAGAACATTTAGTGCAACTATTATTTCGATTTTTGTTCCAACGGTAATATCTTTGTTTGCATTAAATAAAATCAAAGATATGATAAAATATGTAAATGATGCTGTCAAATATACAGGTCTTGCTTTATCGTTACCAATTGGAATTGTGTGTGGGTTAGGCGGTGTTGTTTTAGCATTGTGGATTGGGGAATCTTACCGAAGTTTCGGACTGCTTTTGGCAGTATTAACCATACATCTTTCAATAAATTTATCTGTACAAACAGTTGTAAGTATCCAAACAGCTGTAAATAAACTAAAAATACCCGCATTTGTAACATTGATAATGGGTGCCGCAAACTTTGTTTTGGCGAACTTGTTTTCAGGTAAAATGGGAATGGGACTTATGGGAATCGCAATAGCTGGCGGAATCGTATTAACAGCAAAAAACCTAGTGTTTTCACCATTATATGTAGCAAAAATAACTAATCAACCATGGAATACTTATTTAAAAGGTGTGTTTAAACCATTTATCGCAACGTCATTTGTAGCTATTATTTCGTTTTTAGCTACAAAAATATTCAATATTGAAAACTTTTTTCAACTAATTATGGTGTGCTTTCTTATATCTTTTGTTTATTTAATTTTTGTTTGGTTTGTTATGTTAAATAAAGATGAACACAAAATAATTTCTAGTAAAGTGGGTGAATTTTTATGCAAAAATTAACTATTATTATTCCTGTTTATAATGCAGAAAAATATTTAAGAAGATGCATTTCTTCAATATTAGAGCAAGATTATCCAAATTTAGAACTTATTTTGGTTAATGACGGCTCAACGGATAACTCATTTTCAATTATGCGTGAATTTCCGGCAATAATACTTGACAAACAAAATGGCGGAGCAGCTTCTGCCAGAAATGAAGGACTTAGATATGCAACAGGTGATTTTATTATGTTTGTTGATAGCGATGATTCTTTAGCACCGGGTTGTCTTAAAAATATAATGAACGCAAAGACTGATATTACACGTTTTAAAATGCGTTATTGTTATCCTGATTCTACTACTTTTATAGAACCAAAGGATTTCGAAAGCGGAAGGATTATTCCATATAATGAATTTAAAAACACTGTATATCCAAAAATGTTTACAAGCACTAAAATGAATACAATTTCCAGAACTTTATATAAAAGAAATGTTATAAAAGATATAATGTTTAACGAAAAAATGAAAACCGCCGAGGATTTGGCTTTTAATATCGAGGCTTTTTCAAATGCAAAAACCTTTGAATATATAGATAAGCCATACTATAATTATAGCAAAAACAATGAAGGTCTTTCGGGAAAAGGAACGAAAATATGGATAAAATACAAATGTAATTTTATTATAACAAAAAAATTATTAGGTCATTTAAAATTATGGCATATGAATAATCTTAAATACATTTTTTTAGCACTTATTAGACCATTTACTGTGACAATATTAAAAATTTTACGAAAGAGGTGACCGGTAAATGCTTAAAAAAATAGGAATGACATTAGGCGTTATACTAAGCATTATTTTTATATTGGTATCGTATATAGCTTTTGATAATTGTCAAGTAAGTGTTAATAAATTTTCAATAACATCGCCAAAGGTTACTAAAGATTTTAATAATTACAAAATTGCCGTTTTGAGTGATTTTCATAGTAGTACTAATTATAATCAGATTATTAGAAAAGTAACAAATGAATCTCCTGATATTATATTATTGTTAGGTGATATGATAAATATGAACGAAACAACTTTTTCGAACACGGAAAAGCTCGTTGATGGAATTGTATCTATTGCACCTACATATTTCGTTTCGGGAAATAATGAAACATGGTCAAAACATGAGTCAGAATTTTTGAAAATTCTGACCGATAAAGGCGTTTTTGTTCTTAATAATAAATTGGCTAAGATTGAAAAAGGCGATAGTTATATAAATCTTTTAGGATACAAAGATATCTTGTATGCTGATGATGTTATGCGCTTTAATGTATTGGAAAAGGAGCTTTCAAAGTTAGAAAAAACAATACCCGCTGATGATAAGTCTTTAAACATCTTGATGTTCCATCGTGTAAATTATTTTGATACAGTGTCAAAATATAACTTTGACCTAGTTTTGTCTGGTCATGCACATGGTGGTCAAATAAACTTACCTATTATAAAAGATAAAATTTTAGATAAAAATCTCGGACAACATAAATATTCGAATGGATATTATGAAAACGGAGATAAAAAAATGATTGCCACTGCCGGTCTTGAAAAAAACTTAAAAAAGCCACGTATATTTAACACTCCAGAAATCGTAATGGTAAAACTTGAGATGGAGAAATAGGAGGGCATATGAATATTTTGCAATTTGCGGATTATTCTGCACCATATGAAGGAAATTTTATTAAATCGTTGCGTCATCTTGAAGAAATGCTAGAACCACACCGGGTTGTATATTTGTTTACCCTTAATACTAAACATCAAGAATGGGTCAAATCTTTTGATAATGTATATTTTTTAACCGAAAGCACAATGAAAAACATAGCTATTATCATGAAAATTATTAAAAAAGAAAAGATTAATTTAATACACACACATTTCTCGATTATGAAATATGATTTACCTCTTAAAATTGCTCGGATTTTTTCAAGAAAAACCCTATATGTTCGGCATATGCACATGATATATAAAAACAAGAAAAATTGGTTATTAGAAAAATTTAAAAAAAGTGTGGCAAATGCCGATGTTGAAATTGCTTGCGGAAGTGCAACATTTGACGCTATGCTTTCTGCAGGAATTGATAAAACAAGACTTTATTTGGTGGAAAATGGAATTGACTTTTCGAGACTTGATAAATTCGAAACTATAAATTCAGCTGGTTATAATATCCTAATGTTTGGATATAACTACCATATAAAAGGTGTTGATATCGCAATAAAGGCGATTGAAAAGTTACCAAATACAACATTAAATATCGTTTTAGCTGCTAATGCAAGTGATGTAAAACAAAATATAATGCATGATTTCGGAAAAATACCCGAAAATGTAAATTTTTTATCTCCACGTGAGGACATAGCTACCTATTATCATATGAACGATGTTTTTGTTTCGCCAAGCCGTGAAGAAAGCTTTTGCTACGCAATATACGAGGCTGAATATTGTGGTTGTAAAGTTGTGGCAAGCAACATACCGGCGTGTAAAAAAATAGAAGAATGCTTTAAATTTGAAAGTGAAAATGCTGATGATTTGGCTAAAGTATTAGAAAAATTGTCAAACAATCCGATTGAAAATGAGAAAAAAGAAAGAATGTATAGATATGTCACCCGAAATTTTTCCTTAAATGTTTGGTGCAAGAAAATTATAAAAATTTATGAAGAAAATCTTAAAAACTATTGACAAAATATGAGTTTATATGTATAATGACCATATAAAAGTAAATAGCAAAGCTATCGTAAGGTAGTGACGCAAAGCTATAGGGTCTTATTATTTTTAAGACAGCCAGCTGCCGAAAATTGGTAGCTTTTTTTGCTTTAAAGTTCAAAAAAACTTTTAAGATAAATATAAGAAATGGAGATGATTTATATGAAAAAAGCATTATCTTTTTTCCTAGCGGTAACACTTACAATGAGTCTTACTATTCCTATTTTCGCAAAAAATACTAATATTATATCGGAAAATGCTGTTTATGTT
>JAVXFE010000104.1:281-6764 GCA_036658075.1 Oscillospiraceae bacterium | reverse complement strand
CTAAAAACAGAGACGGAACGGTTGTTGCTCAAACAATCCAAAAAGGTTGAACGCAAACGAACATAAGAAGTCATTAATAGAAGAAGCTAAAATATATCAGACCGCAATTGAAAACGGAGTGGAGCTTGAAGATGTAGAGAAGAGCAGATTAAAAGCCATTCTTGCTCTTATATTGGGGGAAGAAGATTTATACGACGCAACCCAAGACGGAAGCCTTACGTATACATCTATTGCCAACATAGCAGAAAAGTTCGGGGATGTCTATGGAATTGATGAATATATAAATAAATTATCAAAAGTAGGACTAACATCTAAAGAACTACAAGCTATATTGAGCGACTTGATGATAGCTAAAGTACGAGATATTATAGAAACTCATGGAGCATCTGCTGCCACAGAAAACTTAATAAGCAAAATGCTCAGCGAAGCAGGCGTCGCAAACGCCGCAGCGGTTGCCGCTGCGTTGCTATCCGAGAAGTTAAACAAAACTCAATCTAGTGCGAACAATGCAGCTTCCGGCATTAACAACCTTAACGTTCAGGGTATGGATACATCTGGAAAGGTTGCCCAAGCAAACAATTTGACTACGGCATTAAATCTAGTTGCGCGAGGAGCGGCGATTGCCGCCGCCGCTGTCGCTAGTATAGGTAATGTCGCCAACACTTCTAGCGGTAAAGGACTAGCAAATGCCAGAGAAGAGGACAGAAATTACAAAGCGTGGGTTAAAGAAAACGCAAAAAAGGACGGAAATGCTCTCAACTCGTCTATTCCGGCGCTTGATTTTAGCGGAATTGGTGGAAGTGGAAGTGGCGGTTCAAAGGCTGAGGATTATGTTGTTGAGATAGACAAATGTTACGAAGCAAATAAGCGCCTTAAAGATATTCAGGATGAAATTGCGCACAATGAGCTTTTGTCAGATATGACCGATGACGCTAAAAAACAACTTGAATATCAAAACCAAATTATAGAGCTGTATAAGAAAGAGCAAAAATTACTCTCCGAGATAAATAATATTCGTAGGGAAGAAATTAAAACGAATATTGACAAGCTCAACAAAGTGGGATTTGAGATAGAGTATGACCCCGCAAATAATGACTTCGTTATCAAAAACATGTCCCATGTTAATGAACTTGCAATGTCCACGCGGAAAGAGTACGAAAAACTCATTAAGAAGACTGAAGCTCTCAATGAGGCGAACAGAGACGGCTCCGATAAATGGTGGGATTTAGAAAAAGCACTTAATGGCGTAAATAAAAAATACAAGGAAATTATAGATACTGCTGTAAGCTCTTATAAATCCACAATCGACGCGATCCAAAAACAGATTGACAAAGAGAAAGAAGTTTTAGAGCTTAGACGAAAAGCCTATGAAGACCAAAAATCTGCAATGGAAACTACGGTTGATACCGTGGTATCATTCATTGATAAGCAACAAGAAGCACTAAAAAAAGAAAATGACGAACTTGATAGGCAGGTCGAAGCCCAACAAAAGCTAGAAGCTCTTGAAAAAGCGAAGCACACTAATATCAATATGTATTCTGAGGGAGAGGGCTTCGGCTGGGAAGTAGACCAGTCAAAGGTAAACGAAGCTCAGCAAGAATACGATAAATTTTTACGCGATAAAGAGCTTGAAGATAAGTTAAAGGGACTAGAGGACTACAAAAAGCTCTGGCAAGATATAATCGACGGATATCAAAAGGGCGTTGACGAACAGATTACGGCTGAACAACTTGGCGCAAACTGGCAAGAGATTATCCTTTCCCAGCAAACAGGGGTAATTAAAGATTATGCTTCTACCTACAACCAAGTGTGCGACCAGCTCAATGAAAGTTTATCCGGCTCTGTTGCAAATCAGATTAAAAATCTTGAAGACTTATCGGATAAATGGGATAAAGCTTATGACGATATCGAATCAGCCGCAAACGGTTATAAGGATAAATTGTCTGAGGTTCAGGCTTTTGAAAAGCTTTCTTTCCCTGAAAGATTAGCCCAAATTCAAAGTTTTACATCTCAAGCTATTATCGCTTTTGAAGCCTTAGCGAAAGCACAAGGTTCGGCAAACGCTCTTTCAACGATGCAAAACAATTCGTCTGCATGGGCTGGGGCTAGTGACGCCGAAAGAGCTGCTTTGGCGGCAGAAAACCAAAAACTGGGTGCAAGCTTAGGATTGACATATAATTCATCTACCGGCACATGGTTCAATCCTGACGGAACTAAAGCGTATAGCAATGGAGGTGTGGTTGACTACACCGGTATCGCTGAGGTTCATGGAGGAAGCGCCGCTGAGCTTGTGTTGAGCAACGCTGATGTCGGTAACGTATATGACTATATCCACAATACGCCGTCCTTGGTAAAAGATATGATTAACGAAGTCGCTCTTGGTAAAATGCTCCCTGCAACTCATGTTCAATCACCTGAGAGCACTCGGACGCCGAATATATCGATTTCGGAAATTCATGTACATGGCGTACAAGAAACAAGTGGTCTTGCCAAAGCTATAAAAAATGAACTCCACGCGAAATTACAGCAAGAGTTAAACAAAAAGGATTAAACAACATAATTGAAAGGGTGATACGAAACATTGAGAGAAGATTCAGAAGCGGTATCCTTTCTTGTCACAGAAATCAAACAATTCATCAAACGTGTTATTTCGCATTCTTCTTTTGATGTAACTAAGCAAGGTATTGTAACCGCAGTTTTGGGCGAAAATAAATATTCCGTGAAAATCGAAGGAACGGTTTGCACCGTTCCTTCGTGCTCATCGTTTGCTTATTCTGTTAATGACAATGTTCTAGTTACGTATATACAAAATGATAAAAAGAGGAAATATATCACAGGGAAGGTGGCATAAATGGCGACTATTTATATCTACAATATTAGTTCTTTTGATGCCACCAAAGACCAAAGTGTGGCGTTTGGATATCGGGGAAATCAGTGCATAAAAAACAAGCTTACCGTGTTCAACAACGAAACCGGCGCTGTGGTATATGAAAACACCGTCACAACTTTCAATTTATCACATCTTTTGCCTAAAGGTACTTTGGCAAACGGCGTTTCTTATAAGTGTAAAATAACAGCTTATTTCCTTGACGGTGGAATTGAGCAGAGTTCCGAAAGTAGCATGTCAAATGTTTTCATGTGCTTGACCACTCCAAGTTGGGCTTTGAACATTAACGATGGCGCAATTGTAGGTAACTCTTATTGTGTATTAAAGCCAATATATTCTCAAGCTCAAAATGAAAAAGTTAACGAGTATCACCTTGCGGTATATACCATTTCGGGAAGTGAGTTTTGGGTAAGCGACACTCTTTATGATATAACTAAAGAGATTACAGTAAGCGGCTTATCGGATAACACGTCTTATTATATAAGAGCATATGGCACTACAGTAAACGGTATGGTTCTCGATACCAGAAACAAACAGACGGGCATTGATACTAAAATAAATGTTGATTACATCTCCCCTACTGTGTACTCTTTAGCGTACTTAGAAAATAACAAATGGCAAGGAAATGTCAGGGTAACGACAAATATTGCAAGCGTCGAGGGTCGAACCGGTTCGGGAAGCGCCGCTAAATATATCAACAACACAAAGGTGGATTTAACTCACGACAGTGTAATTTTTGACAAGAATTTTCGATGTGGCGACAATTTTGTTTTGGAGAAAATAGATAGTCATATTATTACGAATAAACCCTTTTTAAATTTAAAGGGTACAAATTTTGAGGCTATAGTTACTTTCAGGAGCGGCGTTTTTGACTTGGGAGAAATGTTTTTTGCCGAGTTGAAAATTAAGAATTCGCCATATGTTTTGTATAGCAACATGATTCCTATAACGGCACCGGGCAGCTCTATCCACCTATGGCTCCAAAGAAAAAACGGGTTGTATTTATTGAAGATTACAGATATGGGGGTGATGGCTTAATGTTTTTCTTCGGGCAAACTTTTGCGGGTGGACTTTATTCTTTAGACGCCGCTCCTTCGTGTACAAAAGAAATAACAGAAGTCCAAATTAGCAATTCAATTTCAGATGAAATATATATGACGTCTCAACCTCTTAATTATTCTACATCTATTCCTACCACTTGGGACTTTGACACAATATTACACGCTAAGTTTAATAACAATCTACTTGCCGGAAATGTCGAATTTGCAGTTGGGGAAGTTAGTAAACTTAGATTAAAGCGTCGCAAGCGTGAGAGCGTCAAGTGGGATATTCTTCTTGAGCAGCCTGTAAGTACAATCAAAGATTTACATATTGAATGGGAAGACAGGACAGCTCGTGCCAACACAAGTTATGAGTATGCAATTGTTCCTATGTTTGGTGATGTTGAAGGTTCATTTTTCGCAAGTGATATAACCACGGACTTTCGTGGTCTTTTTATCATGGATAGGGACAATACATTTGCTACAGAACTTGACGTTAAAATTACTGAACAAAGAGAAAAACCGCGCGCTGTGATAAAGACCATAAATCGAAAATACCCCTTTGTAATTTCTAACGGTAAAAACGATAATAATGCAGGCAGTTTATCCGCGCAGTTTTTGGAATATTACCCCGAGAGCGACGATTGGAATGTTGATGGCGTTCGGCTTTACCTTGATAACCTAAAGGACTTTTTAAACAATGGAACTATGAAACTTATCAAATACGAGGATGGTCGTATGTGGCTGATTGATTTAAGTTCTCCGTCCATAACGGACACGGAGGACGGTATGCAGGCTATGGTACATACATCATTTGATTGGGTTGAAATAGGAGATTGCGATGACAGTTCAGATTTATATCTCTGCAATTTCATAGATGTGGATTCGAGGTGATTATATGGCGTACAACCCACAGCAGAGGGATTTAGAGATACTTCGTCAATCGAACAGAAACGTATATTTGAAGATAGATTTACTTGATAGAAGTTTCAAAACAATCGGTAACGTTGAGGGCGAAGCTACGGCGGATAGCTATTCCATGGATGCCAACTCCGATATACGGACAACATATAATTTTACCCTAGTCGTAGGAGACAGTAGCTTTTTAATAGGTAGAGACAAAAAAATATGGTTTAACAAATATATTAGAGTATACGTCGGATTTTATCATCAGCGTTCACGGGAAATCATTTGGTATCCCATGGGCGTTTTTTTATTTGATAAAGCGGGATATAGCTATAATAACTCGACCAAAGAATTATCTTTATCTTGTGTTGATAGAATGTCAGAGCTGACGGGAGACAGAAATGGTTTAGTTTCGGGTCTTTCTACAAAAATTCCTATGGGTTCGTCAATACGCACGGCGATTAAAGATTCTGTCATTAAATATGGAAACGTTACCAAGTATAGAATTGAAGATATCGGTAAAAAGACACCAATTGATTTAGAGTACAATTCCGGAGTCGCAGTTTCTGAGATAGTCAAAGAGTTGAGAGATTTTTATCCCGGTTGGGAAACATTTTTTGATGACGAATATTTCATCTGTCAGCCCTACCCTACTTGCCTAAGTGACCCTATTGTGTTGGACGCAGCCACTATTGAGCCTTTGGTTATATCTGAGTCCATAGATACAAATTTCACAGAAATGCACAACGTGGCAGAGGTGTGGGGTAAATGCTTAGAGACAAACCATTATTCTGGGACAGTAACATATTCAAACAATATATACTCAGCAACTTACGGCACAGTCCCCTCTTTAACCGACGGAACGATGTTTGGGTTTCTGGCATCAAATGACAGTTTGATTGGATGTTCGTTTAAGGTAGATAACTTCACAGCGTACCCCATAATAGGTGAAAACAACACCCCGATTGCGGCTGGGCGGATTAAAGCGAACTCTATGTACGTTGTAAAGTATGTAGTTTCCGGTTCGTCCAGTAATTTTTATTTTTGTGGTGAATATCAAATTTGTTCAGTTGCCAAGTTAGTATCCAAAACCCCTACTGCGGAAAAAATAGCCGAAGATATTGTGAAGGAACCCACGAGGAATATTACATATATAGTTGAACCTACCAGTCCTTTTTGTTGTGATTTGGAAGGTATGGGAGAAGTCCGTCAGGTTTTTGCGGACGGAGATTATGCAAATATATATTCTGAGGATTTAGCCACACAGAGAGCGAAATACGAGGTATGGAAAGCCACGGATATGCTAGACGGGCTTACGCTGGAAATGCTCGAAATTCCATGGCTCGGAGTTAACCAGAAAATAGAGTATAAATCTAATATGACAGGATTAACTCAACAATACATAACAAAAACGAAAAGCGGTTCAAGTACAGGCGGAACTATGAGTGTGCAATGTGTCAAGTTTCAGCCGTTGTATCCTTGGACAACATAAAGGAAGTGAGAACATTTGAGTATAACTTACCCAACTTTAACGGAAACAAACTTTCCTGATGCTATAGATAACATAAGCCGAATGTCGGATTTAAGCTTCGATGACATTCCTTTAGTATCTCAATACTACGCATATTACAACGCCGGCAATCTAAACGC